>NZ_FRDI01000012.1 GCF_900143255.1 Desulfovibrio litoralis DSM 11393 | reverse complement strand
GCAAGAAGCCAAGCCCTTTTTGCTGTCATGCATAGTGCTGAAATTATTATAACGGGCAAAGTAATTATCAACAAAAGCACTGCCCAACTACCCATATATAAAGCACGCATGCTTACGATTAGTGCTTGAACAATAATCATAGCGTGGATCAACGTATAAACTTTACCCGGTTGCGGGATAAAAGAAATTAGAGCTTTTAGTGAATCTATAAATACGTTATTTTGAGTGTTTTCTTTTGAGTCAGGCATAATTTTACTCCTAAATATTTTTATGAGATTTTTCAATCGTTAATTTGTTGTGTGTTTTTAGCTTGTTTCGTTATTTTTAGAATTAGATAAAAAATAAGCTTCTGCTTCTTTTGATGTTTTTATGTAATATATAAAAAGTGGCAACGGGGCTTGTTTTAGAACTATCTGCAACATTGTTGCGACTTGCGAAAAATACATGGGTAGTTCGTGAATGCCGAATAATAAAGGACTAACGATTAACAAGCCGAGCGGAACTAAAAAAGAGTAAGTAGTTAATATTAAAAGACAAATTAAAGCTCCCCTTTGTTTTTGTTTGAAAATAAAATAAATTATCAGTGTGTACAAACAAAGAAACAAAGAAGGTTCAGCCAAGAGTAAGGCGGGGTGTATAAAATCAAGATTGATATTTTTTATATAGAAAAATATTGTTCGTAGAAGTAATATATTTTGCCAAAGAAAATAGGAGGCTAAAACAATAACCCCAAAGGGGAAGTATCTGTTAAACAATTTTATAGTAAGAGAACGATATTGTCTTTGTCTGATATATTGATGCACAATTATAGATAACAAGCTGTATATATAGAATAATATTATTAAAACATCATTTGTACTAATTGAAAAAAAGTTAACTTTTTTCATTTGCAACAGGAGATTAATCTTTAAAATTATTAGAAAAACGCCCCCCAACAAAGCACCAAAGAGAGCTATTCTCCAAAATCTCGTAACAGCCGTCAAACACAATAATGAACATATTATTATTGCAAGATTAATATACAACCCCAAAAATGTTAAATAGTCCGAATATAAATCTTGTAATTGTTTAAAATCTAGGCTGCTTATATCAAAAATACTTGAGTCTAGGCTTTTAAAATATATGGTAGGCAGTAAAATAATTACCCCTTGTAAGATCAGTGCACTATGTAACCATATATAAATTTTTCCGGGTGGTGGAATAAATAACAATAAAGACTTGATAAACGGAAGCTGTAGTGCTTTTTTGTTTTCAGATTCGGTCATATTTAACTCAGGGTTTTTTATTGTATGAAAATATTATGACGTATTACACTAATTTTACAGTAATTTTAATGCCAAATTGAGAAGCTAAAGCTGATGTGTTCAAGTAAAGTGAGATTCAAAAAATCATAAAGTAAAAGTTTTTAGCTTATTCCACGATTTCTTTAAGCTCTTTTTGCAACTTTTTACTTAACCCATTAAAAATTAATAGATAAGACTCGTCAATCATTTCTTTTAAGAGCTTATCAGGTACGTTACCATCAAGAAATACAGAGTTCCAATGCATTTTATTCATATAATAACCCGCAATAATATCAGGATTTTCTTGGCGTAGGCTTAAGCCGTAATGCGGTTCTGTTTTTAAGGTGATAATTTCTCGCCCTTGATTATCTTTTCCGCATAAGGCAAACATTTTATTGCCCACAAGATATCTGGTTGCATTCCATTCCGCTTTAAAATCTTTGATACAAGCTTGTTTTGCCTGGCAATATTCATCTAACCAAGGATACTTCATAAATCTACTCCATTAAAGACAATTGCAAAACTCTGTTTCGCGTGCTTTTATCATCGTTCTATGCTCTGTATGCACATAGCATAAAACGTCTTAAGTCACAAAACCCACTCATTTTACAGGAAAATTAAATTTTCCTTATTCGTGGTTTTTGGAGTGTCTTTCTCGCGAAAGCCACTTTGAGCCTATTGTGCAATAGTCTCATTGTTTGATGCTCTGTATGAACATAGCATAGTTTTCATACACAAAAACCACCTTGAGGCTGTCGTGCAATAGTCTCAAATAAAATACCCACTGTATAAAAAAATAACAGTGGGTATTTTGTAACAATAACTTTAAAAATTAAACCTTAACGATATTCAATAAAAGGTTCTACAATAAGTTTTCCGTTTGAGAGACTGATTATTTTAACTTTCGAACCAACCGGCAAAGACAAGTTATTGTCTTGAGCGTAGACAGTCCAAATTCCATCAGCTATGCGAGCTTGGGCGACTCCGTCTTCCATTTTGTTTTCCAAAACAATCACTTCGCCCAAAAGATATTGTAGTCTGTTACTAACATCAACATTTAGCCTTTTGTCTTTTACTTTTAATTTTTTTAAAACCAAACGTCCGATAATAACGAACAAAAAGCCAAAGAGAGCAAACATAAATAATTGAGTATTTAGACTAAGCTCAAACAAATAAACCAAAAACCCCGTAATAATTGCGGCGATTCCGATAAATGCCAAAAAAGTTCCCGGAACGAAAAGCTCAAAAATAATTAAGGCAATACCAAGGCTTAACCAGATATGGTGTGATTGAAAAGCTTCGGGCATAATGAAAAATCCTTTATTATATAGCCGTCGTTATTTGTTGTTTTTTACAACGTCAGTAACGGTTTTTGAACTTTTGATCAATTCGCTGATTCCGGCAATAGAACCAAGTACATTGGTTAATTCAACAGGTAGAATTGTGGTTTTATTGCTCGGAGAGGCGGCTAACGTTTTTAGAGCGTCCATGTATTTTAGGGAAACGAAATAGTTTATCGATTGGGTATTCCCGTTATTTATTGCCGCAGACATTAAATTGGTGGCTTCGGCTTCGGCTTCGGCGTTAATCGTTCTTGCTTTAGCATCACCCATGGCGGCGGCTTCAACGGCTTTAGCGTGAAGCTCGGCGGCTTTTAATTCACCTTCGGCTTCTTGAATGCGGGCAAGCTTACTACCCTCAGCACGGCGTATAGCGGCATCTCTATCACCTTCGGCTAAAAGAACAGCCGCTCTTTTTTCACGCTCTGCCTTCATTTGTTGGTGCATGGCTTCTGATAAACCTTGAGGCAACTCAATATCTTTAATTTCAACACGGGTAACTTTAATTCCCCAAGGCTCGGTGGCTTTATCGATAACATCAAGCAATCTGACGTTAATTGAATCACGGCGAGATAAAGATTCGTCTAAGTCCATTCCCCCCATAACCGTTCTGATATTTGTCGTGGCTAAATTTACGATTGCCCATTCTAGGTGGGAAACTTGATAAGCCGCTCTAACCGGGTCGATTACCTGAAAAAACAAAACAGCATCAATCTTAACATTGGCGTTGTCTTTAGTAATAGCGTCTTGTCTTGGAATATCCAAAACTTGTTCCATCATATTAAGCTTACGCCCGATAGAATCGACAATAGGAATAATGATATTTAACCCGGGTTGTAAAACGCTTAAAAAGCGTCCAAAACGCTCAACCGTATAGTTATAACCTTGGGGAACGGAACGCACGCCAAGCATAACTAATAAAACTGCTAAAACTACCAAAATAATTAAGGTATACTGAAGATCCATTTAAACACCTCAAAGTGAATTTTATAAATTTTTATTTCATTATTAAACACAAATACTATTGTTAATATTGTTCAAAAGTCTGTAAAAAGCAAGTAAAAACCATAAATATGATTAATCGAAGACTTTTTAACGAATATTTATACAAATTATTGCTTAAACTTTTAAGGCAAAATTTTCTCTAAAATTATCTTGCCCCAAACTTTTAATTAGCAAAAAAATATTTTTTTACGCCAAAAAACAAAAGAGCTGAAAGGCTGGCAACGCCGACAACCGCCGCCCCCGGAGAAAGGTTAAGCATGTATGATAAGATTAATCCGATAATTGCAAAACAAACCGCAAAAATAGCCGATAAAAACATGCTGAGCCATAAAGAATGTGAAATAGTTAAGGCTAAGCGGCTGGGAATAGTCATTAATGCCATGACTAAAATCAAGCCGGTTAAGCGTATGAGCATAACAACAGTAACCGCAGCTAAGGCAATAAGCAATAAATATAAGCCGTCAACCGGCAAGCCTTTGGTTCTGGCAAAATCTTTATCTAATGAAACAGCCCATAAACCTTGATGGAAAACAAGTATAAGTAAAAAGATTATTAAAATCAAAATAGACATTGTAAACAATTCTGAAGTAGAAACGGTGATTATACTACCAAACAAAAAGCCCATAAAATCGCCGGAAATCGAACCGCTTAAGTCAATTAGGATAATGCCGAGAGCCATTCCCGCCGCCCAAAAAATACCTATAGCCGTATCTGAGCGTGTTTCTGTGAGGCTTCTTGGTTCGTTTTTTTTGCCAAGCGATAAAAAACCCATTAACAAAGCACTTACTAAAGTAAAGATCATTGTTACGGGAAAGACTGCTAAGTTTAAAAAAAACGCCAAGCCAATTCCGCCATAGGCAACGTGGGAAACCGCACCGGTTAAAAAAGAAAGGCGGTTAATTAACACCAAAGGACCAAGAAGCCCACAGGCGATTCCGGCTAAAATTGCCGCCAAACAAGCGTTTTGTAAAAACGAATAAGTGGCTAGATTTTGAAAAAATTCAATAAGCATTTTATGACTTTTATTTAAAATAAAAACTATTTACAAGAGTATTAAAGTATATTTTTGGGGAAAGGCATTTTAAAAATCACGTAAAACCGAGTTTGCCGATCGTCTTGAAGAGAAAATTTAACCTATTTAATTCTATATAAAAAAAGTCCTTTAGACAACAGTAAAAAACTGCCGTATAAAGGACTTTGAAAATGATAAATAAAGATTAACCTTGGCGTATAAAACCGTCAGAGTTCGAATGTTTTTTCAGGCTATAGTGATAGCCAGACATACGAGCACCTTCTTGTTTAACAACTTTAATATCACTGCGTAATTGTTCTACTGTGTTTGTTGCTGCTTCAATTAATAATTCTTGAATTTTACTCATAACAAGGAATTGTTCTTGTAATTTGTCTGCTTGGTTTTTCTTTTTATATTCCCAAGCTCGTTGAATCAATTCGTGGCGTTTTCTAGCCAAGAGTACAATATTCTCAGAATCATCGCCTGATTGAATCAGTTCCAATTCTTCGTAACCAAGCTTAATAGCTTCTTGCATCAACTCAACACTATCAAAACTCATTTCTAACCTCGTGCTTTTTCAATTTCTTTGGACAAATCTTCAAGAATTTGATTCCAACCCACACAAACAGGGTTAAATTCATATTCCAAGAGGTCTGACAATAAAATCCAGTCTTCATTTTCTATCGCTTCAATCAGTTCTTCCAATACGCTCGTAAATTTGTTTGTAAAGGTACTAAAGCTTTCAATATGAGCAGTTTGAAATTGTTCTCTTAAAACAGCAATCATGTTTAAGAAGTTACTGGTAACAGTAAAAAGATCTTGAATCATCAACAAGGCTTCGTCATTTTTCGCAGCTCTGAGGTCTTGGGCGATTTTAATGCTTCCACTTTGTAAAATGCTAATAATTTTAAATAATTCAGTTGTAACATCACCGGCAAAATCAAGTTGAGAAACTGTTTTAAGCTCAATACGTTTAATTTCATTTGTTTCAAAGTCTTCTGCCTGATGAGGGTAGATTTCTGAAAAAGCTTCGTCATTCACAATAACATCAGTTACGATTCTCTTGGACAAGGCTTCGTCTTCCATCACTTTAACAAGTATTTCTTCCAAGTTAGAAAAATTTTCTATACAAATATTGCTTTGACAACCATCAATAACTATCATGAACACAGCCTCCTTAAAGCTAGTATCTGGTAGGAACTTATTTCCATGTTCAAGTCTAGCAAGAATAGTGCCATATTTTTAAAAATAGCTTATTGGTCGTTTATTTGCTCAAGAGATTTTGTTATCCCTATAAAAATATTATAATAATTTTTAGCTAAGTTTAAAACGTACGTTAAGTCGTTTGCGTTTTGTTGGCTTTCTTCCAACCATAAATTTCCAAACGAAGAAAAATAGAGGCTATTTGTTAAAGAGCCTTGAAGACGTTGCCAAGTCGCCAAAAAACGGCTTTTTATAAGAGGTAATGGGTTAGTTAGCAACATTTTTCCCTGTTCATGAAGTAAAAGAAAAAGAGCGGAGTAGTTTTGACTCTCTTTTATAAGTTCTTGTTGTAACTCTTTATTTTCTTTTAAACTTATAAGAAAGTTTTTATCATTTAAAAGGCTAAGTTCTTCTTGTCCTCTTCCGTCAAGAAGTTGACGGTGGAAAAAGCTAAGTAGCAACCATAAAATGTTGCGTTTTTCCTTTTGGTGTTGTGAAAGAGAACTAAGCGTTAAAAAGCCATTGTTATCGGGGGTTGCCTTCCAAACTCTGGCTTCGCGGGAATAGTCGTTGCAAGATAAAGGCTGATTTTCGCCCTTAAGCTTATTTAACGCCAAAGAAACAACAAGTTCCGGTGAAATACTGTTGCGACATTTATATTCATGTTGGCAGCTTGTACCAAATTCACAAGGGTGGCATTCTAAATCAGGTTCCAGAGAATAGGCGTTTTCAATATAAGGGCCTGTGTCCCTCGCTTGGGCGGTTGCTAAAAAAATAGCAATAATTTCAACGCCGAGCCCGGCGGCAAGGTGCATGGTTCCCGTGTCATTAGTAATAAGTAACTTAGAATTTTTTAAGGTTAAAGCAAGCTCTTTAAGGTTGGTTTTTCCACATAAGTTAATAAAAGGAGTATTTTCGGAATATTTTGCGTATTCTTGGCTTAAAAATTCTTCTGCTTTGGTTCCCAAGATAATTGGACAAAGGTGTTCTTCTTCCCAGAGTCTTTTTCCTACTTGTGCAAAACGTTCAACCGCCCAACGTCTAAACTCGGTGCTTGCACCAAGCTGTAAACACACAAAACCTTGAGCTTGAGAGCGTATTTCAGCGGGCAGTTGTTCTGATAAAAAACCTTTATTAAGAGTTAGGTCGCTGTCTAAAGGGTCTTTTAAACGATTGTTGAGTATTGTTTTAGGCGTGTAAGTTTCTTTTTGAAGTGAGTCAATACTGCGAAAAAACACATCTACAATATTAAAAGAGCTTTGTCCTCTCGACTTAGAACTTGCCATTAAATATGATGCCCAAGCTGTATTTTTTCCAAAACCAAACTCATCTATAACAAAACCGTTTGTTTCGCTCTCTATACCTTTTTTTTCCAAATGTAATTTGATAAGATGTAATAAAAGGCGTGCGGATAAAGTTGGAGTTAGGTTAATTAACAATATTTTGTTTTCGGGCTTATTTTCAGGTTTAAGTAAAAGAGATTCGCTTAATTTATTAAGCCACGTTTCAATGGCGGCTAACGCCAACATCCAGCCACTTTCTTTTTCTGTGACATTAATTTTATCAAGACGAGCCAAAAGATGCGAACCATTAAAAGATACGATATTATCTATCGCTTGCATCAGTTCCGTGGTGTTGAGAAAGTTATCTAAACACACCAAAGTTGTTTGATATTTATTGTTTTTTTTTAAAGCGTTAAAGACGGCTTGAGTTTGTAAAAGGTCTCCAAAACGTCCAAAATTAATAATAACGGCATGTTGCATTGAATACTACTTTATCACAGGCGATGGGGTTGTGGCACGATTCAGCGTTATTTTTACACAAGAGCCGTGTCCAAGCGAATCTTTAAGGCTGTTACGTTCTTCTTCACTAAAGGCGTTAGTTGAGACCTCGCTTGTACAGACCAAAGAACCGCCAAAAGCCGTTATCATTTTTTCAATTAAATCTTGGGGTAAAATATCGCCTTGGTCAAAAGGCTCTATACTTTTTATTTGGTCTTCGTTTACCGGTGTAGATATAAAAATATTATCACAACTACACTCTAGCGTAATCGTTACCGTATCATTTAAAAGATTTGATCTGATGTTACAATTTAGTAAGGCTTTGGGGCGTTTTTCAATATCCATGTTTAATAAAACCGAAAGAAATATGCTTTTCCAGATTTGATTAAAGGTATATTCACTTCCCGAAACAATAACCATTTCTTCTAAAATATTAATATTAAATATTAAACCTTGTTTTTTTCTTAGTGTTTCAAGCGGTTGAGCGGCGGCGGAAATAGACTCTTGAATATTTATAGCCATCGGTACAACTACATTGTTTAATAATTTGCTTTCAAGTTCTGAGGCGTGGTTTAAAACCGTATTGAGCTCTGTTTTTAGCTGTTCTGGTTGTGTTTGGTTGTCGTCAACGCTTTGTAAAATATGGGTTAATGAGGCGTTGATTTGTGATAAAGCGTGTTGTCCGGTTAACAGGGCAAAGTTGTAAACATTGCTCAAGTTGTTAAAGCCAAAACATTCTTTTTCCGGACTTATATCGGTTAAAATTGTTAAAATATTGGTTAAGTCGCCTTTTTTGGTATAAATTGGCAAACGCTTTACTGAAAAGTTTATTTTTTTATCTTCATATTCATAGAGAGTTTCTTTAAAGATAGGCGGTGTGCCGTGTAAAATAGCGTCATTTTCAGTGCGTGTAATGACGCCAAGTTTAGAAATAACCACTTCATCAGGGTATTTATTAATAAATTTTTTGCGATCAACACCGAAAAAGTTTACACAGGCTTCATTCATATAAATGACCCTACCTGTTTTATCATATAAGATAATCATGTTTGTCAGGTGTTGGCCCAAAGTATTAATAATTGCTTCGTTTGAGTCGTTGGATTTAACGGCGTTGTCTAACATATAAAAATAGCGACGTGCTTTTTGTAGTGGTGTTAAAAAAGAACGATAAAAATCTAAAGGAGAAACGCAAGTCTTATCTTCCAATTGCCATTCGGCAGAGATTATATTTTGGTGAATCAGGGGCGGTAAGTCTTCCATTGCATCATTAAACATTTGCAAGCTAAAGCGTAATTCTTGACGCAGAGCCTTGGTTACAATAAACCCCGCACCCATCATTATGAATAAGATAACAAAAAAAATGGAATAATGCCAAAGATTAACTTGCAACAAAGTTTGCAAAAAAGTTTTGGGATAAAAAGCAACAACCGCCGTACCTATTCTGTCGTTAGCTATTAAAACAGAGGTGGCAAAGCTTAAAACTTCCTTCTGATTATCTTTCACAAAAGAGACAATGTTGACCATATTAGTATCTGTAAAGCTGTTGTGAACGCTCCAAAGGTCTATCGGAAACTCAGTTTGAAAGGTATGGGCAACAACTTGGGCGTTTTCGTCCAAAATAAAGGCATATGCCAAATCAGGTTCTGATTCAACTAAACTTTCCAACATATCTTCGATATAAAAATAATTGCTTCCCAATAAGTGTTCTGCGGAAGTATTGGCGATAAGACGCACAACGGAGGAACCTTTGGATTTTAATGAGTCATTAACCGCAGTGTTTTGAAATTTTATAAGGTATGAAAAAAGGGCAAGAATACAAGATAGGGTAATGAAAAAAAATATGAAATATAGTTTCTTTCCGATTTGAGGATAAGAAGCTTTTTTTAGCTCGCTTTTAAGTTTCATCGCTCGCCCTCATTATTCTTTTCATCATCCTGCCAGAGTGTTTCATAAAGTTTATTGATGTTTAAGATACCAAGTTTTTCCATTATCCTTTGTGTTGTTGCCAGATCAGAGCGAGTTGCCGGAACAATTTGTTCCGCCCCCATTTTATTTAAAAGTTTTCTGGTGCTTGGTTTATTAATATCTAAAGAGAACATTGCTTTTTTTATACGCTTAAGTTGGTCTTCGCTAAGGTTACGACCTGCGATGAAAACCCAGCTGTCTAAAGGCGGAAAACTTGCAATTACTTTAAAGTTATTTGGGTTTAAATGAGAGCTTGTTGTTTCTAAAGAGCCGTTTGGAATAGTGGCAAAGTCATATTCCCCGCTCAAAAGATTAAGCAAAACGGTTTCTTGGGCTGCTCCTAAACTTGGGGGACAATAAATTTTTTTAAAACCTTTAATGTCAATATTGTTTTCTTTAAAATAATCTAGAGGGAAGATATAACCGTTGCTAGATAAAGGGCTTATTCCGACCCAACGTTTTCCGGCACAATCTTGTATGTTTTGAATTAAAACATTGTCGCGACGCACCACAATATCTGTGCCTTTATCATGTCCCATTGTTCCAATAGCTTTGGCAAAAATTTTAGCACCTTTTTGTTCGGCATAAATCGCCACAACCGAATTAACAAACGAAATATCTATTTCGCCGTTTTCAATCATGCGTAGGTGTTCTTCAAAATTTGCGGGAAAGATTTGTTTTATTCTAAGGTGGGTGCTTTTGCGTAAATAGTCAACGAAAGCATCATATTTTTGATAGGTGATTGTGCGTGAATATTGAGGAAGAACGGCATAGGTGAGAGTTTTTACCGGTTGGGTAACATTAAAGTAGGCGTGTTGTTTAAAGTCTACGTTTAAAGTTTCTTTAAAATGCAACCAAGGCAAAAGAATAAGAAAAAGAACTGTTAACAGTGCGACAATAAAAGCTTTTTTTTGTTTCGGTTGCATAGTTTTAAGCATTGGGGTTATCTTGAAATAAAATTGGGAATAAAATTAGGTGGTACAACTCTTTTAAGTTGTTAACCTATCATATCAAGAAAAAGTATAAAAGCAAATACTGATTTTTGAGACTATTGCACAATAATCTCAAAGTGGCTTAAGACGTTTTATGTTAGTATATACAGAGCATAAAACGATAACAAAAGAACGCAAAATGTATTTTTGCAATGGTATTTTTTTAATATTTGCTTTTAAAGTAAAAAATAAAAATAACAGCCGCCCGCAAAAACAACGAGCGACTGTTAATATATGGTTTATTCAGGTTGAAGCGAGCGACGCATAACGACAGAACCCGTACGAGCCATGTCTTTAATACCAAATTTAGACAATAAAGTTAAAACAGCTTGAAACTTTTCATGGTTTCCGCTTATCTCTAAGGTTAAATCAGTAAGACCTACGTCAACAACTTTACAGTGGAAGATTTCGGCAATGCGTAAAACTTCACTACGTTTATTATCGTCGGCGTGTACACGCAAAAGCATTGTTTCACGTTCTACAAAAGAACAATTTTCATAAGTAACTACTTTAATTACTGTAACAAGTTTACGAAGTTGTTTTACAATTTGTTCATAAACAAAATCGTCGCCGCTAGTTACGATAGATACTTGAGAAACATTTTCTTCAAGTGCCGGAGCAACGTTTAAAGACTCAATATTAAAACCGCGTCCACAAAACAAGCCGGCAACACGCGCCAAAACTCCGGGTTCATTTTCAACTAATACGGAAAGTACATGTCTCATCGTTTTCTCCTATAATAACATTTCATTTAGTGAAGCGTTTGGAGGCACCATAGGATAGACATTTTCTTCCTTGTTAACAATAACATCTACGATAACCGTATTGGGTGATGCAAATGCCTTAGTGAGTGTTGAAACTAACTCCTCAGGCTTATTGACTCTATAGCCTTCTGCTCCGTAAGCTTCGGCAAGTTTAACAAAGTCAGGAGCCGCAGCTTCGAGGTTAACCGAACTGTAACGATTGTCATAAAACAGTTCTTGCCACTGTCTGACCATTCCCAAAAATCCGTTATTAAGAATAACTATTTTAACGGGTAACTTATTGAAAACCGCTGTGGCCAGTTCTTGGCTATTCATTTGAATAGAACCGTCGCCGGCTATATCGATTACAAGCTTATCGGGGAATGCCATTTGAGCACCCAAAGAAGCCGGAAACCCAAAGCCCATAGTTCCAAGACCGCCTGAAGTTACCAAGCTACGAGGTTGTTTAAAGGTAAAGAATTGGGCAGTCCACATTTGGTGTTGTCCAACTTCCGTACAAATAATAGCTTCGCCTTTAGTAAGCTCATAGATAGTCTCAATTACCTTTTGGGGGTTAAGAGTATTTTTGGTTTCATTATAAGTTACGGGGTGGTCTGCTTTCCATGAAAAGATTTGGGCGAGCCAATCTCCATGAGCTGACTTCCAATCTTTTTCGTTGATACGTGGTTCGACGATGCTTCTTAAGCTTAAAAGAGACTCACGACAATCACCAACAACAGGTACGTCAACCTGTACGTTTTTTTGAATTGAAGTCGGGTCAATATCGATATGTACGATAGTTGCCGCCTTGGCAAAGCCCGTGAGTTTGCCCGTTGCCCTATCGTCAAATCTTGCTCCGATAGCAACGATTAAATCAGCTTCCGAGGTTGCCCGGTTTGCTGAATAAGTTCCGTGCATACCGAGCATTCCGAGCCAAAGCGGGTCATCACCGGGATAACCACCAAGCCCCATTAAAGAAGCGGTAACAGGAATATGTAAGTTTTTTGCAAGCCAATCAAGACTTTCGCTTGCCCCTGATTGAATTACTCCGCCGCCAATAAAAAACAAAGGTTTTTTGGCGTTAAGTAATAAATCAACAGCCTTGCGCAGTTGGTTTAAGTTTGGCTTATAAGTCGGGTTATAACTGCGTAAACGAGCAATTTCTTCAGGATAATGAAACTCTGTTTTTGCGGTCATAACGTTTTTGGGAAAGTCGATTAAAACAGGCCCTGGGCGACCTGAGCGAGCGAGAAAAAACGCCTCTTTAATAACTTTCGGCAACTGTTTAATGTCTTTAACCAGATAATTATGTTTTGTACAAGGGCGAGTAATTCCTATAATATCAACTTCCTGAAAGGCATCATTGCCGATCAGGTGAGTTGGAACTTGCCCCGTCAAAATGACCAAAGGAATAGAGTCGGCGTAAGCCGTAGCTATTCCCGTAACGGTATTTGTAGCGCCTGGTCCTGAGGTTACCAGACAAACACCGACTTTACCAGAGGTTCTAGCGTAGCCGTCAGCGGCATGAACAGCGGCTTGTTCATGACGCACCAAAACGTGTTGAAGTTCAGGGTGGTTCAACAGTTCATCATAAAGGTCAATAACAGCTCCACCCGGGTAACCAAAGAAGACGTCTACGCCTTCTTTTTTAAGGCATTCCATGAGTATTTGAGCACCGGTTAATTCCATTAATTTAAACTCCAGTTTGTTTATGTTTATTTAAAAGAGCAACCAAGCGGGTTTTGCCATCCAGCTTTTGTTTTTTCAGACTTTTAAGGTCAAGCTCTTCTTGAGGGCTGAGAAAAGGTTTTGCTTCAAGCACTTGAAGCTTTTTTTCATAGATAACGTGGTCGTCCCACAGGCTTTTGACTTCCGGGTCTATTTTTGAAACTTTTTCGAGTAGTTCACGATCTTTTAAGTCCATAATAGGCTCCTTAGATGGTTGTTTTAAATGTTAAACAGGGTTAATTAGGATATACTTCCAACAATTTTCAAATTTCTTTTTCATTAATCATATGCAAACTTACTAAATTTTCCCAAAGTGGTGCAAGTTTTGCCTCAATGCGAATACGTTTTTGACGTGCGGTTTCACCGCTTTGAATTTCCAGTTGTTGAGCTTTTAGTTTTAATAGCTTGGCTAAATATACAAGTAATGCTTTATTTGCCTTGTTGTCAACTGCCTGAGCCGTTAATCTTATTTTTAAACGCCCTTCGTAACAACCGACTACAGCATTTTTTTTTGCATTTGGCTGAACCCAAACCAAGATATCAAAGCTGTTTTCGTTGTTTTCTTTTAACCATTCGGGTTGTTGTTTGTCTCCTGGCTTATTATTTTTTATTATTTGTTGATTTTTTTCAAGCTTGTTTTCGGTGTCAGTTTTCTTGGTTTGCACAAACTAACTCCTATAAATACTGTGTTTTTATTTTATTTTTAATTCAAAAGGTCCTTGCAATTTTTCTAAGATCAATAAGTCTTCTTGGTGTTCGGGGCTTAGATCTTTAAGTCTTTCATGTTCATGCGAGTTTGCGTTAAAGTTTAAGGTTGTATTGTCTTTTACAATATTATTATCAGGTATAACTTCGTTATTTTGAGGCTGTAGATTGTGTGGGGTCTGATTGTTGACGCTCTGGGTATTTATATTTTCCGTTATATTGTTTTGAGTTGTGTTGTTTTCAATATTGTCATCGCTATCGTCTATTGTTTGAGCTTGTAGATTTTCCGAGCTTTTATCGCTATTTTTATCGTTAATTTGATTTTGTTGAGACGAATAATTTGCCCGCTGATTGAGGGGGGTATAGCGTTGAGCAAGCCCAAGGCGAGCTACGCCGGCGTCAAGGCGAGCTTCGCTTTCTTTTTGCATATCGAGCATTCTTAAATGGCTTTCAATAATCGAACGCAAGCTGATTTCAAATTGTGATTTGAGTTTCTTGGCTTCGCTGATTTCATCAAAAATATGCCCGAGTCTTTGATGTGCTTGTTGCAACAAGTTATCGGCTCTGGCCCGAGCAGCATCAATAATAAGCTGTGCTTCTCTTTGGGCGCTTGTTTTTAGATCTTCGGTCATGCGTTGGGTAGCAATAAGGGTATTACGCAAAGCCGCTTCTTGTTGTTCAAACTCTGCCAACTTTGCTTCAATTTGTACCACTCGAGCAGATAAAACAACTTTTTCATCTGCCAAGCGTCCTAAGGTGTCTGCTACGTCATGCAGGAAATTATCTACTTCCTCAGGGTTATACCCGCGTAAACTGCGAGTAAATTCATGGTTTAAAATATCTATGCGACTGACAGCCATGAAAGTTCCTTATAGCTATAAAAGTAATGAAAAAAAATATTTCTTAAAAAGGTGTATTGTTAAGACGTGCTGCAAATTGATATAAGTTTTGTATTACAGCATAGTCTAAAAATTTAAGTGCTAAAATTACCACAATCGGTGAAAGATCTAACCCATAGCTATAAACAAAAGGCAAAGCACTGCGAATACGGTAATAAACCGGCTCGGTTAAAGAACGCAAAGTTCGCACTATAGGGTTATATGGATCAGGGTTAAGCCAAGAAATTAACGCAGAAATAATTACAATCCATAAATATAAAGTAGTTACCCAATCTAAAACAACGGCAATGCCTTTTACTATATTACCTATTGCGAACATAAAACCTCCGAATTAAGCAAGTATATCATTAAAATTATTTAAAATATTTTGTTCCGGGTTAAAGCGGAAATTAAAAGACAGTTTATATTAAATATTTTCAATCTTCTCTGATTGCCTGAAAATAATCAAGTATTTTTTAAAAATAAATAATAAAGAGTCATAACTACCCTTCAAACCTATTTACAGTTTTATGCTAGTCATGACTCATAACAATTATTCAACTTGCTTACTAAGCTTTTTTAGGATGATTGTTTTTTTATTATATACTTTTTGTTATGAACCAATTAAAGTATTGTCCGTTGGGAAAATACTTTTTTTGCTACAAACACGGCATTAAGTACTTTGGGAAACCCTGTATATGGAATACATTGTAAAAAGATTTCAATAATTTCTTGTGGCGTGATCTGAACATTTAACGCAGCATTTATATGTACTTCGAGCTGAGCTTCACACCCACCAACTGTTAATAAGCTACTTAAAGTTATGAACTCTCTTTCTTTAAGGCTTAATGTTTCTCTGGAATAAATATCACCAAATGCAAATTCAATAATGTATTTACCTAAATCTGGTGCAATGTTTTCTAAAGACGAAATTACTTTTTCCCCGCCTTCACCATCGATCTCTAACAGTTTTTTTAGCCCTCTTGTATAGCGTGTATCTGACATTGTTTCTACCTCCTAAATGTAGTAATGAGAAAGATAACACTTCGAGTTTACTCTAAGTCAAGTGATTTTAGGAGAAAAGATGAAATATTTTATTGGTGAGTTTGCTACCCTTGTAAGCTTAAGTGCACACACGTTGCGTTATTATGAAAAAGAACAACTGTTGATTGTTGAACGTGATACGGGTGGGCGGCGTTATTATACCGAAAAAGATGTTACATGGATTTTATTTATTAAAAAATTAAAAGAAACAGGTATGTCCATTAAAGAAATAAAAAAGGGTCAAGACTAGAACAGCATTAAAAAAAGTGCTATAAAGCCAGTCATGACAATGAAAAACAAGTATATTTTTCGTTCAAAAATTTCAGAGGCAAAATTACGCCAAATAGTAAAACTTTTTTGTATTGATTTAAATGCAACCCAAATATCGCAAGTTGTTGAATTAAATAGAAATACAATAAATCGTTTATTGTTAGGCATAAGAGAACGCATTGCTGAATTTTGTGAGGAACAATCTCCAGTTTCTGGAGAAGTAGAGGTTGATGAAAGCTACTTCGGAGCCCGTCGCATAAAAGGGCAACGAGGTAGAGGAGCTAGAGGGAAAACTATTGTTTTTGGGCTATTTAAGCGTAATGGCAGGGTTTATACAGAGATAGTCCCTGACTGTTCCAGAAGCACATTACAAGGTATTATTCGTGGAAAAATAAGCCTTGATAGCGTCATACACTCTGACGGCTGGAGAGGCTACAATGGCTTAGTTGATCTTGGTTATCTTAAACATTTTCGGGTTCAACATGGTGCTAACGAATTTGCTAATAAAGATAGTCATATCAATGGGATTGAAAGTTTTTGGGGTTATGCAAAAACTCGCCTTGTACGCTTTAGAGGGTTACAAAAACACACCTTTTACTTCCACTTGAAAGAATGTGAATTTAGGTTTAATTATAGACAAGAAGACACCTATAAATTAATTCTTAAATTTCTCAAAAATAAACCGCTGTTCTAGTCATGACCCATAAAAAAATATGCCTTATTAAGATACGAAGGTGATGAGACCATGGCTGAACGCTTGAACATGTTAGAAAAACACCGCCTTTTTGTCTTGAATGAAAAAGAAAAATGGGAAGCGAACCTAATCAATTTAGAAAATAAAATAGAAATATATAAAAATGGGCTAAAAAATGCTTAATTTCTTAAGTTTTGTCCAAGAGTATAAAAACATGATATTCATTGAGAATTGTTTTTTTTTACTTTGATACCAAACATAGGCATATTTTTTAAACAAGTTGGAACAACAATATAAATAGAGAGTATTTTTGTTATAGTTTCTATTTAATCAAATAATATAATAACCCAAAAATCATAAAAACAACAAGAACCCAGAGTAATTTATTTGTATTGCGTTGTTGATTATTAATTGGTTGTTGTGGAAATTGCGTAGGTAGTCCGTTGATACTTATTTGAAATCGATTGGTTTTATTTTTGGAAGTTTCTATTTCATTTGTTGAGTTGATATTGTTATCCGTGAATGGCTTATCTTCTTGTGTTTGAGGCGGAGTAACTTTATAATTAAATAGTCTTAATAGTGGTGCCACAATAAAAAATTCTGCAAAGCTTAATATCAAAACAACGGTTAACGTTACTAGCCATTTTGCCAAAAGCCTCTCTATCTCATGGTCATGTTTTTCAACTCCATCAATAAGCCATTGTAACATATTGAAAGCTAAAACAATAATAACAATTTTTCCTCGCCATGTAGTAGGTTTAAAATTGTTAGCCAGCTTGGGAAATAGATTTTTGATTACCCTAGAACTCATAATAAATACACCCCATGCAAGATCACCTCTAAGCTACAACTAATGGAATATTAAAACGATCAGTTCGACTTTTTTTATTGTGTAAAGTTATCTAAGCCCTAACAAAAAATATCTTTTATCACAAGAATGTTTTATTTTGGGAATGACTTTGGAACTATTGTGCAATAGCCTCATAAAGGTTTTTAGCTTTTGTGGACATTTTTTAGACAAAGGGCTAAGAAACAACAAGAGTATTTTTACTGTATTTTATTTGTTTTTAAGATATAAACCAAGCAACTTTGTAACCCTGTAACCCTGTAACCTTGTAATTTTGAACCAACACAACTTTTTTCGGATTTTTTCATTTTATGCAAACAGAAATTTCGCCTCTTCTTTATCGTCAACTGGGTTTTTGGGCTAAACTTTGGTATACTAAACCAGATCTTTTGGCGATTTTTATCCTTGGAACATTATTTGTTCTACGCCTGAGCTTTATCTTATTTGGCGGTTTGGGACTTTTTTCCGATGAATTTTTATATTGGAATTTATCTCGCCACAACAGCCTTTCTTATTATGACCAAGGTCCTTTGGTCGCTTGGTTAATTGCTTTTTGGCGTAATCTTTTTGGTGAAACCGAATTTTCCGTGCGTTTCGGAGCGGTTTTTATTTCTACTTTAACTCAATTTACGCTATATTTGGGTTTAAGCCGACAATTTAAAAATTATAATCTGGCTCTAAGCGTTCTTTTATTTTCCGGGTTGACCCCGCTATTTATTTTTTCGGGTATGATTGTTTCGCCAAACTCTCTTTTGTTTTTATCTTGGACAATGGCGTTATTTTCTCTTGATTTGGCGATAGAAAAAAAAGATGAGCTTGCCCCTTTGATTGTTTTGGCAACAGCCATGGCGTTTGGAATTTTAAGCCATTATTTTATGCTTGCTTTTTTTGTGGTGGCTTGGATTTATTCTTTGATTTTATATAAACTGCGTTTACTTCCCTTACATTATTTTTCTCGGGTCATGTCAGCCTTAATTTGTGGAACGGCTTTGGGGCTTTTGCCTATAATGATCTGGAACGCCGAAAATAATTGGATTACTTTAAAGCATCTTGAAACTTTAATCGGCGTTTATGAAAACAACTCGAACTTTATTAATTTTATCGACTTTTTTAATTTTTTAGTCGGACAAACACTTATTATTCTTCCTTGGTTTTTTGCACTTGTGTTTTTTGGTTTTTATTTGGCGTATCAACATTTAAAAGCTGCGTATATCAGGGTTTGCGGGCTGGAAGATTTAGGGTTGTCTACAGATTTTTCACAACCTTTTACAAACGACGAAGCCTTGAATTTAAGGCTTAAAGCCTTGTTTGCTTCTGCGTGGTTACCATTATTTTTCAGCTTTTTAATTTGGAGCTTTTTTAATATTGAAATAAATATTTTTAGTGCGGGTCTAAGCTATATTGGTGGATTGGTTTTAGCGGCTTTGGGCTTGATTGAAATTTTAAAACGTTTTCCGCTTAAAGCCTCGCTGAGTTATAAAATATACCTGCAAAACCAAAATAAAAATCCAAATATGCAAAAAACAAATTGCAACAAAAAAACAAAGTTGTTGAAAAATCTTGTTTTCCCTGTGTTTTATTTGAGTTTAACTATTCTTTTTGTCGGACATTTTCCCTCGTTGTTTAAACAGGTTTCGAGTTTATCGTTTTTTTCGGTTTCGCTTAAAACTTTGGGTATAGAGAAAAACTTAAATTTGCCAAATTCCGCTTCATTTAAAGCGTTATCTGCCCACCTCGAAGAGATTCGCAGTCAAATGCCCGACCCTGAAAAGGTATTCTTTTTTTCCGATTCAGCGGAACTGAGTTCGGGTTTAAGTTTTTATCTGTACGATAATCCAAGGGTTTATGTTTTAAAAACGGGCAAGGATAAAGAGCTTCTTACTCAATATGATTTTTGGGAAGATCCCAATAACGTCTTAAATAATTTCAGCACAGCAAAACCAAACTTTCTCAAAAAGAAAAAAGAGTTGAGCGAACAAGAAAAACTTGACGCTGAAAATATGGCTCAATACAGTCCTCGCTATGGTTGGAGTGCTATTTATCTTGGTTTTCAACAAAGTCCAGAGCGTGAAGCTGAAGTTGAAAACATATTGAGCGGAATGTTTAAGAACAGCCAAAAAGAATTTTTTGAGATTGAAACAAAAAATAACAGCAAAACTAAGTTGCTAATAATACAGTTGGACGATTTTAACGGAAAGTGGAACAAGCCAAGCTTTTAAGATAATTATTTTTCTCACTTCATAAAACAGATATAGAAATCAAATAATGCAAACACAAAATAAAGACCCTCATATTTGTGAACTTTGTTCAAATACGGCTCTAAGCTGTTGTCGCAGTTCGGGAAAGCAACTTGAGTTTCGTTTTCCGCTCTCTTTACCTGAGTTTGAACGCATTCAAAAATTTATAGAAAAAAATAAAACGAGAGTTCCCGAACTTGCGGAAGCGTTTTATGATGAAATTATCAATGATAAATCTTTCGTAACAGCCTTGGCTGATTTGTTTCCTAAGCAAAAACAAAGCGTTGCGAAACTTTATGAAACAAACAAAACACGCAAAGTTTTAAAAGTTGTGCCTGCGAATATTACTCAAGATAACAAAACCAAAAAAGTTTTTAAATGTGTGTTTTTAGGAGAAACAGGCTGTCTTTTAGAAAGAGAGGTGCGTCCGTTTCACTGTCTTTTATATCCTTTATGGACTTTTGAAACTCAAACGGAAGTGCTGAATGACCCTGATTGTTTGGTCTTTAAAAAAGCTAAGGCTTTATCAATGAACAAAGATGAGCAAGTGAATTTTGTTTTATCTACTCTTAATATCGATTTAAAGGTTCATTTAGCTTTATTTCAGGCTTTAAAAAAAGATTGGGGTTTATAAAAAATGTCCAAGCCTAAAAAGTGGTACAAAACTTTTTTTAATGCCATTTGTTATATTTTCATCTCTCTTGTCTCAGCAAGCATTTCAATTGCCACTTTCAGTTTTCTTGCCCTGTTTATCTGGTTTCAATCTTATCTCGGGGAGTTTAGGAATTTTACTATAAAAAAGGATTTTACTATAAAAGAGGTGCATTATTATCCTATAAGCTTAGAGCAAGCTCCAAACCATTTAAAAAATGCTTTTTTGGCTTCTAATGCGATATATAATTTTGATCCTTTACTGAAATATGTCGCTAACAAGCTGTTACGCAGAGACCCAAAACCCATTCGCGATAGAATGTTTAAAGAAGCTTTCTTAACCTTGGGGCTTAAACTATTTATGCCTAAAGATGATCTTTTCGCTTTTTATTTAGACTGCATTTATCTTGGTAACAACTCTTTTGGCGTTGAGGCGGGTGCTCGTATATATTTTGCCAAGCATGTAGAAGAACTTACTCTCGCCGAAGCGGCTGCATTAGCCGTTTTATCCGTAGGCCCTGCTGAATTTAACCCTTTTAAAAATCCTGAAATATTAAAACAAAAACAGCCTTATGTATTAAAGCAAATGCTTGTTTTAAGTTGGATTAGCGAAGCGGAATATAATCAAGCCGTCAGCCAACCTCTCGTTTATAAGTCAATGTTGAATCGTAATAAATAAATATAAATCAAAGAGTTAAATATTCATACAAAGCTTTAAAAAAAGATTGGGATTTATAAAACAATGCAAAATAAGATAAACAGCACTATTAAAAAGAGATTTTTCTTTTTTACAGCCTCATGTCTCTCAATCGGGATTTTCTCTTTAGTTGCTTTGTTTATTTTTTTACAGACTTTTACTAATCAGCCTATAAGTGATGATTTTCAAAACTACCCTATTAATCAGAAACAAATACCCGGTTATTTAAAAAATGCCTTTTTGGTGAGTGATGATGCTCATAATCTTGATTATCTTTATGTTTCCTATTTGAATTTACACCGTAATTATCCAAACAAGGTTTTAGATGAACAGCGAGCTTTTTTATATCTTGCCCTTAAACTCTTTATGTCTAAAGATGATATTTTAACTGCTTATTTGAATAATGCTTATTTTGGCGATAATGCTATTGGCGTTGAGGCGGCCGCTCGTATATATTTTGCCAAGCATGTAGAAGAACTTACTCTCGCCGAGGCTACATTTTTAGTCGGCTTGCCGTCTGAATATTTATTCAGTCATAAACCTAAGCGTCTTGTGAAAGTTGATCTGAAGTCTCCTATATATTCTGAACGCATAAAACAAAAACAGCTTGATATACTCAAGCGAATGCTTTTTTTAGATTGGATTAGCGAAGCGGAATATAATCAAGCCGTCAGCCAACCTCTCGTTTATAAGTCGATGTTGAATCGTAATAAAGAGAATTCAATCTAGCAATAAACATTAGAGATATATCAATTAGTTACGTGAAACGCTAAAAAGATTGGGGTTTATAGCCCTTAACTCTGGACATTGTCAAAAAAGTATATATTAATTACAACCTAAACTTTAAAATTAATCGGTATTGTTTTTTATTTTTATATAGCCATATTTTAACCTAATGAGTAATATTATTATATTATGAAAAGAATTTTTTATTATTTGACGATATTTTCCTTGTCTGCCGGTATTTTAGGCTTGGCAGCCGTTTTTATAATTTTTCAAATTTATTCCAAAGACCTCCCTAATTTTAGCAGTATTGCCGACTATCGCCCAAAACTCGTTACTACGGTATACGCCAGAGATAACAGCATTATCGGATACTTTTATGACGAAAAACGCTTTCTCGTTAACCTCGAACAAATTCCTGACCATTTGGAACGTGCGTTTTTAGCGGCCGAAGATGATAACTTTTATTCTCACCACGGCATTGACTTTCTCGCTATCTTAAAAGCTATGGTGAGTAATATTCAAGCCGGAGAAATCGTCAGGGGCGGAAGTACGATTACCCAACAGTTAGTAAAACAGCTCGCTTTAAGTGGAGAAAAAAAATACGAACGAAAAATTAAAGAAGCTATTTTAGCTTATCGTTTGTCATATTTAATGA
The DNA here is from genome assembly GCF_900143255.1 of Desulfovibrio litoralis DSM 11393. Taxonomy (NCBI): domain Bacteria; kingdom Pseudomonadati; phylum Thermodesulfobacteriota; class Desulfovibrionia; order Desulfovibrionales; family Desulfovibrionaceae; genus Desulfovibrio; species Desulfovibrio litoralis. The sequence continues at coordinate 61,186 of NZ_FRDI01000012.1, read as the reverse complement.
CCAAAGAAGAAGTTTTAAATATTTATTTAAACCATATTTATCTTGGCAACAACTCTTATGGGGTTGAAGCCGCGGCTCGCACATATTTTGCCAAGCATGTTGACCAACTCACTCTCGCCGAATCTGCTATTTTAGCCGGTCTGCCTAAGGCTCCTTCTGATTTTAACCCTTTTAAAAACCCAGAACGCATAAAACAAAGACAAATATATACTTTAGACAGAATGCTTTTGCTTAAGTGGATCACTCAAGCAGAACATGACGCAGCTATTAATGAGCCGCTTGTATATAAATCCATGCCTGAACCATCATGGCAACTTGGGGCTTGGTACTTAGAAGAAGTACGCCGTAGCATGATTGAGTTTTTTAGTGAAGAAAACGTAAAACGCCTTGGGCTAAAAATAGATAGATACGGAAAAGCGGCCGTGCAAGAAGCCGGTTTACATATTTACACCGCTATGGACCCGGTACACCAAAAAGCCGGAGAAATCGCCCTGCGTAAAGGGTTGCACGAAACCTCCAAAAGACACGGTTGGGTTGGACCAATCTTAAACTTAGCCGAAAAAGATTGGGAAGATTACCTCTCTAAAGAAAACTTCAACCCGACTCAACTGGAAAATGCGGGTTGGGTCAAGGCTTTGGTTACTAAAACTGCTCCAAAATTTGCCGAAGTACGCATGGGCAACTATAATGGCATTATCGAAATGGCACAAATGCAGTGGTGTAGAAACCGCAACCCTAAATATAACGACCCGACTAAGATTTTGACTGTTGGTGATGTCGTCTGGGTTTCTGTCGTTGGTGCAAGCGGAACTTCAAACCCCGTATCCGCACCTGCCGGTGGAAAAATTCCTGTTTTTGAAGCCAAAAATGTTGAGCCGACTACTGTTATTAAATTAGCTCTTGAACAATTTCCCGAAGTAGAGGGAGCTTTAAGCTCTATTGAAAGCAAAGAGGGCGATCTTGTCGCTTTGGTCGGTGGTTATTCTTTTTCTTACAATAGCCAATTTAACCGTGCCACACAAGCAATACGCCAGCCCGGTTCTTCTTTTAAACCTGTTGTATACTCTGCGGCTTTAGATAGTGGCTTTACTGCCGGAAGCCTTGTCAATGATGCCCCAATAGTTATTTCAGGTCCAAACCCTTGGCGTCCGGGTAATGCCGACGGAGCTTTTTTAGGGCGTATGTTGATGGCAACTGCTCTTGCTAAATCTCGAAATCTTTGTACCATTCAAATAGCACAAAAAATCGGCATGGATAAAGTCGTCGCCAGAGCGGCCGGTTTGGGGCTTGAAACAACGCCGATTCCGCAAGAATTGGCAATAGCCTTGGGTGCTTATGCGGTTTCCCCTTTAAGATTGACCGAGGCGTATACTGCGTTTGCCAATCAAGGGAAAAAGATTTCACATCGCTTGGTTACCAGAATTGATGACAGTTGGGGACAACCCATGATCGTTGTTCCGTCTGAAAGCACTCAAGTTATAAGCCCACAAAACGCTTATGTGATGTCTTTTATGTTAAGAGAAGTCGTTAATGCCGGAACAGGCGGAAGAGCCAAAGCCCTCGGAAGACCCGTAGGTGGAAAAACCGGAACGACAAATGATGAAAAAGATGCTTGGTTTATGGGCGTTTCGCCTTACCTTACTACGGGCGTTTATGTCGGATATGATAAAATAAAGCCCATGGGACGAGGTGAAGGCGGAAGCCGTGTTGCCCTTCCTATTTTTGTTGATTATCGTAAAAGTATAGATTCGCTTTATCCGCCCGAAGATTTCCCTGTTCCCGAGGGAATAACAACAGCCCGCATTGATGCCGATACCGGTCTTTTAGCCGGGCCCGGAACTCAACGTTCTTATTCTCTTCCGTTTATAAAAGGAACTGAACCAACGATTGCCTCCGGTGTAGAATTGCAAAAAGGGCAAGATGACAACATGGCGGTTGAAGGTCTTTATCAAAATATGGACCTTTTAGAAGATTAAATAAAAGATTGTGCCATTTATAAAATATAGTCTTTAACTTTTTTTTTAAATATGATACTGATTGTTATAGAGACTATTAAACAATAGTCTCAGTATAGTCTCAGTATAGTCTCAGTGTGGCTTTCGTCAGAAAGGGACTTCAAAAAACACGAATAAAAACTCGAGGCGGGCTTTGCCTGCCATGAAGATTGGGAAACTTTTGGCTTCGGGGGTGTCCCCGAGGTAAATTAAATTTTCCTGTGAAATGAGTGTTTTTTGTGATTGAAGACGTTTTCTGCTTGCATACAGGGCATAAAACGATGACAAAAGAACGCAAAACTGAGTTTTGCAATGGTCTTATATAAAACGTTAAGGGGCTAAATCTTATGAGTGATGATAAAAATTATGTCAAAATACGTACTAAATTAAACGGGCGTTTTCGTGTTTTAGAACACGAAGATGAAGCCCCGGTGTTATACAGCGGAACGGATAGCCATTCAAATAATCACGAAGACTTCAAACGTAACTCTTCGTTTACGGAACAAACCAATCAGTTTTTAATTAATCTTGATAATAAATTAAACACCATTTTGGCTGTTTTGAAAAAAGATGATGTGGATAAACGTTTTGCTTCGTCTGCGAATATCGTTGAAATAAGCGGTGGTGGCGTTACTATTGCCACTACTGAAAACTTGCGTGCCGGAACTTCGATTGAAATAATGATTTTTCTTGAAGATTTTCCACCTCGAACAGTCAGCGCAATCGGCAAAGTAAAAGCAAGTAAACAATTGGCACAAGGTTTTATTCATGCCGTAGAGTTTACTAATATTACTGATGTCGATCAAACCCAAATTATGCAGTATATCTTTCAGATAGAACGCAGGACTCTTCGCAGTAAAAACTTATAATTTTTTAGCGTGTTTTTTGTCTTTGCAATAAAAAATCCGCTTAAAGGACAGCATCATGGATCAAGAGCGTTTTGTCAAAGAGCTTACCGACAGCATAATGGCGGAAGTCGGCGAAAATATAAGCGGAATACTTTCGCAGTCTTTGAAACAGCATGTGGACCAAGCCATGCAAAAAATATTTACGGAAAAAGAATTTTATAGACGCGTAAGCGACAATATGCTGAATGGTTTGCAAAAAATCTATAAAGAAATAAACCAAGCCACCAAAAACGAAAAAAAAGTTTTTTTGCCCGATAAACAAAACGCAGGAAAATTGTTTTTGGAAGCCAATAAACAGCTTGATGACATTATGACCACAACCTTGGAAGCGACCGAAAACATAATGGAAAAAACCGAACTTTTGTTTGAACATCAAGAAGAAATAAAACAATTGCTTGTTGAGCTTGAGTCCGCGGAAGGCGTTAAGTCTCAATTGCAAAGAATAAATGAATTGAATGAAGAAAACAGCCAAGTTTATACGGCGATTTTAGAAGCTTTAAGTTTTCAAGATTTAACAGGGCAAAGGTTAAAAAAAGTTATTGATGCTTTGGGAAAAATCTCAACTATTGTGTTTGAGCTTTATATTTCAAGTGGTTTAATGTTAAAAAATGAAGTAAACCACCAAGAAAAAAACTTTGAGGTTTTGTCAAAAGAAAGTAAAAATACTGCCAACGCACTCTTGGAAGGCTCAAACTCAGAACTTAAAGGTCCAAGCAAAGATGGACAATCACAAAATAATGTCGATGATTTATTAGCCAGTCTCGGTCTTTAACCCAAAAGAGTTTATTATGATAATAGTTGTTTCAGGCTGTAACCGTTGTCCTTTTTTAAATGAAGGCGAAACCCCCGAGTGTAATGTTTCGACGCCGCCAAAACGTCCTCTTTTTGCCGAAACTTTGGCTGTTGAACGTCCGTCTTGGTGCCCTTTAAAAAAAGAAAAAATTATTGTACAAGAAAAATAAAAGAATTTTTTATTAAAATTATTCACAGGCAGACAAGCCGACAAACCAAATAGGTTTTAACAATGATACCAATACAACAATCTCGTCTTTTATTAATTCATAATGATATAGATATACGCAATCAAGTTCAAAGAATCTTGCAGGATTTTGACTATACCCTGCGTGATGCCGATAATTTGACCGATGGCTTGATGATTTGTCGAGATTCAAAGCCTGATGCCGTTTTGTTGTATATTAAAAGTGATAGCGACAGTTCTGTCGAGTTGTTAAGTCTTTTGACCGACGAGCTTCCTTATATTCCTTGTATTGTCTTAACTTATAATAATAATGTCGACTTTGTTTTAAAACTGGTTAAAGCCGGTGCAACAGATATTATTCAAATGGAAAATTTTCAGGGTGATGACCTTGTAAATTCTTTATATCAGCAAATAAAACGCTATAGCAGTATCTTAAAAAAGAATAATGAACTTAGCCAATCTTCAACTTTAACCGTTGCGGAAAATCAGGTTCAACTTGATCAAAAACATATAGAAGCTGTTGCAAACGCTGTAAGAGAAATGTTTTTGTCTAATGTTTGCCATGAACTAAGAACTCCTTTAAACGGTATACTCGGCTTGGTTGATTTAATGATAAGCGGGGTAAGACCTGAATCAACCGTAGAATATTGTTTGATAATACGCCATTCGGCTCTTGAATTATTAGGTTCAATCAATAAGCTGATTGATATTGCAAGCCTTGAAAGCAACCGTATGATTTTGCATGTAGGTACTTTTTCTTTAAGAAACAATTTAAGAGACTTTTTGATTGCTTATCTTGACCAAGCACAATGGAAAGGACTCAGCTTAACTTATAGGGTTGATGTTAAGGTGCCTGATCGTCTGGTTGGCGATATTGACAGGTTAAAACAAACTCTTGACCACCTTTTAAATAATGCGATTAAGTTTACTAAAGAGGGTAGAATAGAACTTACTATTTCTGTTGCTTCCGCTCCACATATCGAAGATACTCCGGAAATAAACTCTTATATTAATAGCTTACACAGCCCAAGTTTTAATAGAAAAGATCACGTTCGCTCAAAAGTTGTTTTACTTTTCAAAATTAAAGATACGGGAATCGGAATTCCGCAAGAACAACTCCACGATATATTTATTCCTTTCACTATGGGGGAAAGTTTTTTAACCAAAAGCTATCGTGGTTTGGGTCTTGGTTTGTCTATTGCAAACTCTATCAGTAAATTAATGGGCGGAATGCTCTTTGCCGACAGTACGGAAGGGCAGGGTTCTTGCTTTACTCTTGTTGTTAGTTTTTTTGAAGAAGATAACAACCAACAAGACCTTGAAAACGTGGTGTCTTATACCGGTTCTCAATCGCCCAATCCCCAAAATATGCCTAATCTGCCCAATCTGCCAAATCAGCAGGGACAAAGAAACACTGTTGTGCAAAAATCAATGAATCAAAACGTAAACCAAGGTTTTGAACAATATGCACAACAACCGCCAAACAATATTCAAAAAAGACCAAGTCCGGTTAAAATTGCAACAGAGAAAAATGTGCAAACACCGAATTTTCCTGCTTCTTCCAACCACTTTATTAATCTTAATAATAACTCTTTGACTTATGGAACGCTGCATTCCACTCAAGAAGAAATTCTTAGGTCTTTACCTCAGCGTACTATTTTATTGGTAGAAGACGACCTTGTTAATCGTATGCTAGGCACTGGCTTTTTAGAGTCAAGAGGCTATAAAGTCGTAACCGCCGAAAACGGACAAGAGGCTTTGGATGTTATCGCAAATCAATATATTGATCTGGTTTTGATGGATATTCAAATGCCGATTATGGACGGAATAACAGCCACAAAAATTATTCGCCAAAAAGGCGGGCGTTACGAGCAATTTCCGATTATTGCAATTACGGCAAACGTTTTGAACAACGACCAAGATTATTATAGTAACTGTGGATTTACTTCTTATGTTTCAAAGCCGGTAAACTTTCCTAACCTACTGGACGAATTAAAAAAAATGATTAGTTAAGACTCAGCTTATTTTTGTTACTTCCATTCAATCTTCAAATTATCAGGGAACTCAAATGACCTCAATAAACACAATTACCCCACAAGAGTTAAAAAATAAAGACTTGTATCAAGATGTAATTTTAGATGTGCGTACCTATCGTGAATATTCCGAACGTCGCCTTAAAACTGATCACTATTTTATGCCTTTAGATAGCTTAGACCCTTATGAACTTCTCTTAAAACGTGGTCTGTTAAAAGATACTGAAATTTATTGCCTTTGCGTAAGTGGAGCTCGAGCCAAAAAAGCGGCAACCAAACTTGCGGAAGCAGGGTTTAGAAACCTATATATTGTTGAAGGTGGAATAGGTGCTTGCGAACAAGCCGGTTTTGAAGTCGTTAATAATACCGGAAAAAGTCAGGTGGTTCAAGGCGGCATGTCTTTAGACCGCCAAGTTTATATTACCGTTGGAACTATCGTTACGATTAGCGTATTTTTAGGAAACCTATTTAATTGTCTGTTTAATTATTTCGCTTTTGCTATTGGAGCCGGGCTTATTTTTGCCGGGCTAACCAACCGTTGCGGGCTAGCTTTTTTACTTTCCAAAGCTCCTTGGAATAAGCAAACTGTAGAAACAGTTAGTGCCGGTGGTGCCTGTAGCGGTGGTGGTGCAAGTAGTAAATCGACAAACAATACTCCTCCGCCAAGTAAAAACAATAACCAAAGTTGCCAGTAAACGTTGGTATAAAGGCTTTTTATATTGAAAGACCTTGATTTATAAATTAATGGAAAAATATTCTCAAAATATACGTTTTATAACAAAGGCAATCTGCCTCGGAGTACAAAAATGAAAAATCCAAACGTACGCGCTTTTTTTGATACACCAACAGCGACTTGGACTTATGTTGTCTGGTCTGAATCCGATCCGCAAAAACGTTGTGCCGTTATTGATAGTGTTTTAAATTTTGACATTTATTCTTGCACAACTAAAACGAGTGCGTGTGATTCAATTATAGATTTTATTAAAAAACATAAGTTGACCGTAGAATGGATACTTGAAACTCATATTCATGCCGACCATATTACCGGAGCCGCTTATCTTAAAGAAAAACTAGGCGGAAAAACAGCAATCAGCAAGCATATTCTTCATGTTTTGCAAACTTGGCAACCTTATTTTAATAACGTGGCTGATACTCCTTTAGATGGTTCGCAATTTGACCATCTTTTTGAAGATGACGAACAATTTACGATTGGTGATTTAGAGGCAAAGATTATTCATACTCCGGGCCATACCCCCGCAGATACTACTTATATTGTTGGTGATGCTGTTTTTGTTGGTGATGCAATGTTTTTGCCTGATGTGGGTTCGGGGCGTTGCGATTTTCCGGGTGGAAGTGCCGTTGATTCTTATACTTCGTCTCGTAAACTTTTCAGCTTGCCTGAAGCTTCTCGTATGTATGTTGCTCACGATTATCCGCCCGCTGTCAGAGGTGCGGAATGTATGGCGACTATTCTTAGCCAAAAGGTTTCTAATGTGCGTTTAAAATTGGGAATTAGCCAAGAAGAGTTTGTGGCGAAACGCACTCAAGATGATACGGGAAAGCCCGTTCCGCAATTGCTCTTGCCTTCAATTCAAGTGAACTTGAGAGCCGGAAATTTTGGTAATAGCGATAATGGTGTGCAATATATTAAGTTGCCACTTAATAAACTTTAATTTTCATAAAAAATTAATAAATTAACGCTATTATGATTTCAAGGTTGCCTTGATTTAATAATAGCGTTTTTTTTGTAAAAAATATAAACTATTTTCCTGTCTTTCGTTTTAATCTTTGCATTAAAGAGGAATAAATATGTTCTTATCTTCTTCTCCCTCGTCAATTAAAAACTTAATATACAAAGTATTTTTCATTAGTCTTTTGTTTATTGCCAGCCAAATTAATATCATTGATTTTAGTTTTAAAACTAAAGCTGCCTTTGCAACAAGCTCTAACCCAAATTTTACCCTGAATTGGTCTTTAACTACTATTCCCCAAGATTTTTCTTTGCTTGCTCAAATAAAAGAGCCGATTGATCCAACTTTGCCTTTTGATAGCTCTAACAAAAAAACACATTTGCCGGCTATAATCGTAGAATTAAAATTAAAAGAGGGTTATTATTTTTACGCTAATAACGAACTAAACCAAGGCAAACCGACAAAGACAGGAATCATCGGGTTTAGCTTTCAACCTAAAATAAACAAGGCCGCGGTGTTTAGCTTTTATCCGCCTGCGAATAAAAAAAATGACCTGCTCAACCCCGGAACAAAGGTTTTAAGTTATGATCAAAACAGTAACTTTTTACTACTGATAAACCAAGAGTTTAGTTTTAAAATTAATGGTCAAGAAAGCAAAGCTGAGTTTTCGGGTTTACTTTGTTCCGCTAATAATTGTACACCGGTCAAAGAAATTTTTTCTTTCAACCACATTGATTTTAATGAATTACCGTTGTTAACAAATGCTGAAATCACTAAACTTCACCCTAACTTAGCCAAGCTTACACTAGGCTCAAGCTTAGTTCAAAAAAACAACTGGGTACCCGCATCTCAAACAAGCACCGCTCAAGATGCATCAAATGACCCGGCTCAAGCGAATGAGCTAAAAAAAGAAAAGGCTGAAATTCAAGAGCTTGTAAGTTCCGATGATAACAGTAGCGAAAAAAATACAATTGTTACAACAGAAGAATCACAAGCTATTACGCCAATTTATTTTAATCAGGCTTTAGAAGTACATTCTTTATTAAAAGCCATACTTTTGGGTATGCTCGCCGGTTTTATTTTAAACTTTATGCCCTGTGTTTTGCCCGTTCTTTCGCTTAAACTGAGTGGTTTAATGTTTTATTCCGAATATAAAAACAAAAAAGCTCGCTTAAAAGCCTTTAGAGAACATTGTATCTTTTTTTCCGTAGGAATTTTGACATGGTTTACTATTTTAGGCTTTGTTTTATTTAAAAGTAATCTTGTTTGGGGGCAAATTTTTCAGTTTCCAATCTTAATAATGATTTTAGCTGCTTTAATTTTTGCTTTAAGCCTTTCTTTGTTTAATGTATTTAATTTACCGCTTATTGATTTAAAATCACACGGTAACCACCCAAAATTACAAGCCTTTAGCACCGGGCTTTTAGCAACGGTTTTGGCAACGCCCTGTAGCGGACCTTTACTCGGCGGAGTTTTGGGTTGGGCTTTTCAACAAGGGCCGACGACAATTTTTATTGTTCTTATTAGCGTTGGTTTTGGCATGAGTTTAATTTATTTTATTTTTGCTGCTTTTCCAAATTTAGTATCTAAAATGCCCAAACCCGGAAATTGGATGTTGACTCTTGCCCAAGCGGTTGGTTTTCTTTTGATAGGAACAAGTCTTTGGTTGCTTTCTGCCTTACCCGATAAGCGTTTATTGAGTGCGATTGTTTTATTGCTTTTTATAGCCTTTTTGTGTTGGCTTTGGGGTTTACTGGTTCTTCCACACAAAAAGCGTATCGTTAGAGCTTTTTTTAGAGTGGCTATTATCAGCATGGTTGTCTTTAGCTTTTGGGTTTGGGAATATGTTGACAATATTCCAAAGGCAAATTGGGCTACGTTTAACCAGACGCAATTTGAACAACTCTTAGGTAACGAGGCGATGATGATTACCTTTACCGCTGATTGGTGCCCTAATTGTAAGGCTGTTGAAAAAACTGTTTTGACTAACACACGCTTAAATCGTATTCAAGCGAACTACGATATTAATATCATTAAAGTTGACTTAACCGGGCCTAACCCAGAGGGGCAAGCTTTATTAAAAGAATTGGGCAGTAGTAGTATTCCGCTTTTGGCTATTTTTCCGTCAGGTAAAAACGCACATAGCCCAATTGTAATTCGAGATATGTTTACTGCAAAAGACTTAAACAACGCTTTAGAACAAGCCTTAGGGCAAACACAGCCTTAAGAAAGACTTGAAAAAAAATTTATATTTGATTAAACAACTTAGCTGTTTTTTATATTACAAAAGGAACTAATGATTTTTATGGATTATTTTAATAAAATTGCTCTCGAACTAAAACTCAAAGCCAACCAAGTTAAAGCTGTTTCTGATTTACTTGACGATTCCGCAACTATTCCTTTTATTGCTCGTTATCGCAAAGAAGCCCACGGTTCTTTGGACGAAGTGCAAATTATCGCCATCAGAGACAGGCTAGAACAATTAAAAGAATTAGACTCACGCAAACAAGCAATTTTAAAGTCTTTGAGCGAAAGAGAACTCTTAACGCCTGAACTCTCAACAAAAATAGAAGCTTCAACTGTGTTAAGCGAATTGGAAGATATTTACCTGCCGTTTCGTCCTAAAAAACGCACAAAAGCAATGATTGCCAGAGAAAAAGGTTTAGAACCGCTCGCCTTGGAATTGTTAGCTCAAGAGCAAAAAACTAACCCTGATGAACTCGCCTTAAGCTATATAGATGCTGAAAAAGGCGTAGAGAACATTGTTGACGCTTTAAGCGGAGCCAGAGACATTATCGCTGAGCTTATTAACGAAAACGCAGAAGCCCGAACAAAAATGCGTCTTTTATTTGCTGAAAAAGCTCAAATCAGCTCAAAAGTCGGTAAAGGACAAGAAGAAGCAGGCGAAAAGTTTAAAGATTATTTCGCATGGGAAGAAAACGCCTCAAAAACAGCGGGTCATAGACTTTTAGCTATGCTCAGAGGCGAAAAAGAAGGCTTTTTATCCTTGCATATTTTACCCGAAGCCGAACAAGCCTTAACTCTTTTAACCACATTATTTATAAAAAATAATTCCTTATCAGCCAAACAAGTAGAAATAGCGATAGAAGACAGCTATAAACGCCTTTTAGCTCCGGCTATGGAAACAGAACTCTGTAACAGCCTGAGAGAAAAAGCTGAACTTGAAGCCATTAATGTTTTTGTACAAAATCTAAGAGAATTATTATTAGCCGCACCGCTCGGACAAAAACGAGTCTTAGCGGTTGACCCTGGTTTCAGAACGGGTTGTAAACTCGCTTGCCTTGATGCACAAGGGGCTTTGTTGGAACATGATGTTATTTATATTCTCTCAGAAAATCAGCTCAAAGAAGCCGCTTTAAAAATCAAAAAACTTTGTACAGTTCATAAAATTGAAGCGATTGCCATAGGAAACGGAACCGCCAGTCGTGAAAGCGAAACCTTGGCTCGCAGTTTAAAGCTAGACATACCAATTATCATGGTCAGCGAAAGCGGAGCAAGCGTTTATTCCGCTTCTGAACTCGCCAGAAAAGAATTTCCCGACCTCGACCTAACCGTAAGAGGGGCGATTTCAATCGGGCGACGCTTAATGGATCCGCTCGCCGAATTGGTTAAAATAGACCCAAAAGCGATTGGAGTCGGTCAATATCAACACGATGTTGACCAAACAGCTTTAAAGAAAAGCTTGACCGATCTTGTGGAAAGCTGTGTAAACGCTGTTGGTGTTGAGCTAAATACCGCAAGTTCTGAATTGCTTTCGCACGTTTCAGGGCTTGGGGCTTCTTTAGCGTCAAACATCATAAAATATCGTGAACAAAATGGCGTATTTAAACGTCGCAAAGACTTATTAAAAGTGCCACGCTTAGGACCAAAAGCCTTTGAACAAGCCGCCGGTTTTTTACGCATTCATAATGCCGATAATCCGCTTGACGCTTCGGCTGTTCACCCCGAGTCTTACTCTGTAGTTGAGAATATGGCAAAAGATCTTAGCTGCACCCTCCAAGACTTAATTCACAAAACTGAATTGCGTAAACAAATTAAAGCAGAAGCTTATGTGAATGAACAAGTGGGCTTGCCTACCATTAACGATATTTTAAAAGAGTTGGAAAAACCGGGTAGAGACCCCAGAAAAAGCTTTGAACTCTTCTCGTTTAACGACAACTTAAATTCAATGGAAGATTTGGAAATAGGCATGAAAGTTCCGGGTATTGTTACCAACGTAACTAATTTTGGAGCTTTCGTCGATATTGGCGTGCATCAAGATGGACTTGTGCATATTAGTCAGCTTTCCGATAATTTTGTCAAAGACCCACATAGCGTGGTTAAAGTTCAACAAAAAGTTATGGTTACTGTCGTTGAGTTGGATATTAAACGTAAGCGTATCGCCTTATCCATGAAAAGCGAGCCTTTTGCTGAACCCAGAGAAGCTAAAACATCAGGACAAAGCCAGCAAAAACCTGCACATACAAATAATGCACAGAATAAGAAAAACGCTCAACCACCTAAAAACCAAAACACTGGTTTTAATAACCCTTTTGCCAAATTATTATAGTTATTGTAGTGATTATAATAGTTTATTGAAATAAAGTTATGTAGGAATATTATGCTGAATATTTTGTGCCATAGATTATATTTGTACAAATTAAAGGCTATATATTTAATACTAAGCTTGACAAAAATCTAATTCTTTTGTTATCCATTTCCGAGGCAATTGCAAAGCTACGTTTTGCGTACTTTTTTCATCGTTTTATGCTCTATTTGCATTTCGCATAAAACGTCTTAAGCCACAAAAAGCACTCATTTTACAGGAAAATTAAATTTTCCTTATTCGTGTTTTTTGGAGTGCCTTCCTAACGGAAGCCACTTTGAGACTATTTGCAAGAGTCTCATTCCAGCAGTTATATTTAAGTTATATTTAAGCTGTATAAACAATAGCTTAATTTGTATACTGATAAGTTTCGGGCCATTAGCTCAATAGGTAGAGCAGTTGACTCTTAATCAATTGGTTCGGTGTTCGATTCACCGATGGCCCACCAATATAAAAAACAAAGACTTACATACTGTTTAGCGTGTAAGTCTTTTTTAGTTTTGCGAGCAGATTGCGACAGAAACAGTTTTAGTTAGTTATTGTTTTTTTGTGAGTTGTGTATATTTTGCTTCAGCTTTTTTTGCTTCGTCTAATAATGCTTTCTTTTTGGCCTTGCTTTCTTCTGTGGATTCGTCTTCAAGCTCGGCTAACTTAGATAAAGCAGTTTCTAAATTAGTAAAAATTTCAGCAAGGTTTGGATCAATTTCTATTGCTTTTTCAAGGTTTTGCTTTGCTTGCTCCAATAACTTTTTCTTTTGAGATTTGCCCGTTTCAAATTCAGCTAAGTCTATAAGACAAGAGCTTAAACTGTCTAAAGCGTAAGCATTATTTGCGTCAAGTTTTATTGCTTGTTCGCATTTCTTTTTCGCTTTGTGTAATAAGTCTTTTTTGTTTTCACCTGTTTCAAACTTTGATAACAGATAAATAGAAAAACCCAGGCCATTAAAGGTATCAGGATCTTTTGGATCAAGCTCTGTTGCTTTTTGATAGCCCTTTTTTGCGTCTTCTAATAGTGCTTTCTTTTTTGTGTTATCTGTTTCAAGTTCAGACAAATTAATCAAACAATGCCCTAAATTATGAAACGCACTAGTATAGTTTGAGTCAAGCTCTGTTGCTTTTTGATAGTTTTTTCTTGCTTCTTCTAATAGCTCTTTATTTTTGTTGTCGTCTGTTTCAAGTTTGGCTAACTCATCAAAACAAAGACCTAAATTATTAAAGGCATAAGTATAGTTTTCATCTATTTCTATTGCTTTTTGATATTTAGTTTTTGTATCTTGCAGTAATTCTTTCTTTTTATTGTTATCTTTTTCGAGTCTAGCGTAATCAAGCAAAGAATTTCCTAGATTATTCAACGCATTAGTATAATTTGGGTTAATGTTTATTGCTTTTTGATATTTGTCCCTTGCTTCTTTTAATAGTTCTTTCTTTTTGTTGTCGTCTGTTTCAAGCTCGGCTAACTCATCAAGACAAAGCCCGAGGTTATTCAACGCATTAGTATCCTTTTCGTCAAACTCTGTTGATGTTTGATAGTTTTTTCTTGCTTCTTCTAATAGCTCTTTCTTTTTGCTGTTATCTGTTTCAAGCTCGGCTAAATTATAAAAACAAAGCCCGAGATTATTAAAGGCATTAGCATTATTTTCGCAAAGTTCTATTGATTTTTGATTGTTTTTCTTTGCTTCTTCTAATAAGGTTTTCTTTTTTCTGTTGTTGCTTTCAAGGTTGGCTAAGTGATAAAAAGAAAGTCCAAGGTTGTAAAATGCGTTACTGCTTTCAGGATCAAGCTTTATTGTTTCTTGATAGCTTTTCTTTGATTTTTCTAAGAGCTCTTTCTTTTTGTTGTCGTCTGTTTCAAGTTCGGCTAAATATATAAAACAATTTCCTAAATTATGAAATGCACAAGTAATTTTTGGGTAAAGTTTTATTGATTGTTGATAGTTTGGTATTGCTTCTTCTAATAAGGCTTTCTTTTTGGTTGGGTCTGTTACATTTTTTGATGACTCATAAAGAGAATTACCTTTTTCATATAAGGCATGAGCATCATCTTTTTTTTGTAGTGTAGTGTTTGTATTTTGGGCGTTTCTTATAGGCTGGCACCCAACGAGTGCTCCAAGAAATAAGAAAGAAATTACTAAAAGAATGCGTAAAACCATAAAAGCTCCTCTAAAATTGAACCATTGGGGTTGGTTTAAAGTTTTTTATTTGTATAAAGCCGTATTGTTAAATCTTATTTTTATAAGCTTTTGTCAAATTTTTTGTGAAAATTTTCAAGGCTTTTTGCTTGTTTGATTTTTTTGTTTAATCTCAAATAGCTTACACCAAGCTTGTGCCTTTGGTTTGGTGTTTGATTTGCTGATGCCAGTTATATAAAAATCAAAGACTTACATACTATTTAGCGTGTAAGTCTTTTTTTAGTTTTGCGAGCAGATTGCGACAGAATTTTTTTTTATTTAGTTATTGTTTTTTTGTTTTTCTATCAGTTGGTTATATTTTGCTTCAGCTTTTTTTGCTTCGTCTAATAATGCTTTCTTTTTGAGGGGGTCGTCTTCAAGCTCGGCTAACTTAGATAAAGAAGTTTTTAAATTAGTAAAAATTTCAGTAATATTTGGATCAATTGAGCTTGCTTTTTCAAGGTTTTTCTTTGCTTCTTTTAATAATGATACTTTCTTTTGAGTTGTTTCTTCTTTAGTTTCGCCTGTTGCGATTTCGGCTAACTCAATAAGACAAGACCCTAAACTGTCCAAAGCATAGGCATTATTTTCATCAAGTTTTATTGCTTGTTCAATATTTTTCTTTGCTTCTTCTAATAAGGTCTTCTTTTCGTTTGTGCCTTCTTCAAGCTTGGATAATCCAATAAAGCAAAACCCTAAATTATTCAACGCAGAAGCATAATTGGGTTTAAGTTCTATTGCTTTTTGATATTTTTCCATTGCTTCTTTAAATAGTTCTTTCTTTTTGTTGTCGTCTGTTTCAAGTTCGGCTAACTCATCAAAACAAAACCCTAACTTATTAAAGACATTAGCATCACCTGGTTGAAGTTCTATTGATTTTTGATAGTTTTTCTTTGATTCTTCTAATAATTCTTTCTTTTTCGTGTTGTTGTCTTCAAGTTTAACCAAGTAATCACAAGCAAGTCCAATATTATAAAATGCGTTACTGCTTTGCGGCTCAAGCTTTATTGTTTCTTGATAGCTTTTCTTTGATTTTTCTAAGAGCTCTTTCTTTTTGTGTTTGTTTGTTTCAAGTTTAGATAAGTCCATAAAACAATTCCCTAAATTATGAAATGCACAAGGAATTTCTGGGTAAAGTTTTATTGATTGTTGATAGTTTGTTATTGCTTCTTCTAATAAGGCTTTCTTTTTGGTTTGGTCTGTTACACTTTTTGATGGCTCATAAAGAGAATTACCCTTTTGATATAAGGTACTGGCCTCAACTATTTTTTCTAGTTTAGCGTTTGTGTTGTGGCCGCTTCTTATAGGCTGACACCCAACGAGTGTTCCAAGAAATAAGAAAGAAATTACTAAAAGAATGCGTAAAAGCATAAAAGCTCCTCTAAAATTAAACAATGTGAGTTGGTTTAAAGTTTTTTATTTTTATAAAACTATATTGTTAAATCTTATTTTTATAAGCTTTTGTCAAATTTTTTGTGAAATTTTCAAGGCTTTTTGCTTGTTTGATTTTTTGTTGAATATAAATTATGCTTACATCAAGCTTATTTCTTTGACCTTCGAATATAATAAGGCGAATAAATTATGAAAATATTGATTGTCTTTATTCTGTTATTTACAGTATGCAGTGCCTCGGCAAATGATAAACCGCAACAACTAACCCCATTTCAAAAAGAACTTTGGGATAAAGTAAAACTAATTTTAGATAAACGTTATGCGGAAAATAAAATTACGCCTAATCCTATGTCTAAGGCTGAACTTGACGCCTTGCGTGTTCCGTATACTTTAGATAAAAAAGTTACTATGCCAATTCCATGGGATATGCGTCTTTTGCTTGGTTATGATCGTAACTTTCATCTATGGGGAAGTCATGCCGACCGGCCACTCTTTCAACCTTATATTGAAAACAGAGAAAATATATATCAACCGGAATCGTCAGAAACTCGTATTGGAATGGCTTTTGGTTTGCTTTCCATGGTAGACCCTGAGTCTTATAAGGTAATCATCAAGGATCGCACGCCCAAAGAAGTTTTAAAAGATGTCTTCGACGAAATAATCAGAGAGAGCGGAAATCTTCCAACGACAATGGAACTGTCTCAAATTGGCGGCTCTGAAATTCCTATGCTTTGGTTTGCGAAACAAAGTAACGGTTGCACTCCTGTTTTACATTCTAATTATTTACGCAATGTCTGCCTTTTAGACTATGTTGCCCAAGTCATGATGCAGGTTGAAGTGCCTCAATTCCACAGTGGACATGATATTCCTTATCTGGTCAACCCCGTTGAATATGAAAAGGGGCTAAAAGAATTAGAACCCCAGTTTAAACAACTGGAGAGTGCTTTAAACAAACAAACGCAAGATATACAAGCTAAAGTAGAAGCAGTCTTTCATAAAGAATTAGAGAAACAAAAAAAATAGTTTCAATTAGCTGTATTAATTGTACTAGTACAGATTATACAACAATATTTACTCCTTTGTCAGCTGGAACATACGATCTTTGGGCACCTGATTATCCTCATTCAAGCTCTTATACAACTTTTTATCGTAAAAATCCTAAAGGGCATTTTGATTTAGTATGGTTTCGTATTAATGAATCACGTTACTTACATATTGGACATGTGTCAGATGGGTGTGTAACTGTTATGGATATTGAGGAGTGGGAGTGTCAACACCCCATTTTTAGTACCGGTTATAAAGAGAGAGTTTTATAACAGAAGCAAAGCTAAAAGCTTTTTAGAACCCCCAGCCTAGCTGGGGGTATTCATTATACAATAATATGGTTAAAAAACTACACAATATAGTTTTTTAACCCACGTTAATATTAATTATATTTGGCTCTTGCCCAGTTAAGGTTAAAATTTTAGTACTTTTGTTTTTTTGATTTTCAAAATTCTTGTTTGATTTTAATTGCAGGACGTGATATACTTAAAATATATGTATATTAGTTTTGTTAGCTAATTCAAACATGATTTTTGTTGTACAGTTAGTAAATTTATATTAGTGGAGATAGCAAAAAGTTGAAAATTGTATATAAAATTCACAAGATTACAAATGAGATTTCTTTTATTGTAAACGACGCATTATGGGATAACGGAACTTATGTATTTTATGGTTATAAGTTTGAAGAAGATGCAAAAATTGAACTATGGGGGAAAATGGCGGATTTTTCACTCGAAATATGCCCCCACAATTGCGGGATAACGGATATTTTGAGTGTGGAGGAAGTACCGCAATTGGATCACTTTATATCAGAATTGAACGAACAAATAAAAGTTCTTGAAAACATTAAATTTAACAAAATTTCTGAAAGGTTAGCGTGTGAATTTATCGAGTGTGTAAACGATTATCGTGAAAATGATGAAGGCAGACATGATTTATCAGAAAAAGAATTTGCTAACAAAATGTATCTTTGCTCTATAAACGGAAATATTTACGAAAAAGAAACTGGTCTTGAATGTTATTTTGACCTATACATAAAAGATGATGATGATTCATTTGATGGACATGTTATGTATGTAAAGATTGAAAACGGTGAAATTGCTAACATAGAATTAATGGGCTGATTTATTTGTATTAATTCAGACTTGATTTAACAGCATGTTCCGTTTTGATGATTTGATTTGTCCGCCTAGTTGTACTAGTTGAGTTGTTTGACCTTTTCGATCTAGATGTTTTTTGTCTTTTTTAATAATGCTTGCTCGTTGAGGAGGTAATTTACGAAGATAAACCTTTAATTTTTTCCAAATCCCAGTCTTATTGCAGTGAGTCTTGTGGCTTCTTGATGTTTTGCCCTTGCTTTTTCTAATAATACTTTCTTTTCGAGAGGGTCTTTTTCACCGTCTGCTAATTCCATCAAACAATCACTCCAAGTATAAAACGCATCAGCATTATTTTCATCAAGTTTTATTGCTTGCTCACACTTTTTTTGAGCTTCGTATAATAACTGCTTTTTATTTTCGCCTGTTTCTAGCTTTGATAGTTCAAGCAAACAACGACCCAGATGATAAAACGCCTCTGAGTCTTTAGAATTAAGTTCTATTGCTTTTTCAGCGTTTTTTATTGCTTCTTCTAACAACGGTTGAATTTTTTTGCGGTCTGTCTCATTTTCTGCTAATGTTATTTCACTTGCTGCTAACTTGTACAAAGAAATGCTTTTTTCATAAAATTTAAGAGCATCATTTTGGTGTTGCGTTGTTGAGTTTGTGTTCTTGTCAAATTCAATAGCCTGACAAAAATCAACTTTTACTCCAAGTTGTAAGAAAAATAGTACTAATACAATACATAAAAACATAAAATTACCTCTTTTTTGTGAAATTTTTCAAAGTTTTTTGTTTATATAAATAGCTTATGCCAAGCTTATTCCTTTATCTCATGTACCAAGATGTATTCTATATCAGGGTTTTTTTGCGATTGCCAGATTTTTAAAGCTTCTAAGGTAGAGGCGTGTGGGTGGCCTATAGCGATTGCTTCACCTTGGTGAAGAGCTACTTTTTCCGCCAAAGCCAATTGTTTTAAAACGTAATTTACGCTTTCTTGGTTGTCGAGAAAAACTTGGCGTTGATAGGCTTTAACCCCTTGATTTTTCGCTTCTTTAAATAAATCTGAATTTTGGTGGGTTACGCTGTCCAAAACAAAAAAGTTTTTGTTTTTTGCAACGTTGACAACTGTTCTAACTCCTTCTTTCCATTGAGTAAAACGAGAACCCATATGATTGTTTAAACCGATCGCATAGGGAACGGAATTAAGCTGTGTTTCGGTGATGGCGTGAATTTTTTCAAGACTCATTCCGCTATAAAGAGCGTTTGGTCCGGGTTTAAACTCTGAAAGACGAACGGGTTCCATCGGCACATGAACCAAGATGTCCAAACCCTTTTGTTTAGCAAGCTTGGCACTTTCGTTTTTTTGCATACCGTGTGGCCAAATTGCTACGCTTACGGGGTAATTTAGGTCTGTAAGAGCCTGCATATCGTTAACGCTGTTTCCAAGGTCGTCAATAACTATGGCGAGGCGACCGCTTTTTCCTTTGTTTAAACTTGCCATTAACTCATCAAGCGTGAGCGTAATCGTTTCGGGCGTTTCTTCGCCTTCTTCAAACTCGTTAAAGCTGTAGTTGCGTTTAATATAAAGATTATGAGTAACAATATTATAAACGCTGATTTGCCAATGATTTTCGTTAACTTGTTTTAAACTGGCGTCGTCAGCAAAAAGTTGCAGATTGTTCTTTAAACTCATAATGAAATCAGCTGATTCAATATTGAGATTTAATTCTATGTTTTGACATAAGTAATTGAGATTAAAAATTTTTATTTTTGTCGGAGTAAGTTGTTTTATTTCACTTTGAGTAATATTTGAACTTTTTATGCTTGCACTTAACGCCGAATCTATACGCTTAAGCCAAGTTTCTATCTTGTCGTTTTCATTGAGATTATCTTGCGTTTGATTTCCTTGGCTTTTGGGAGCTTGCTTCGCCAATTCATTTAAACTTTTTTGAATTACGGCTTGGTTCTTTTGTTCTTGAATTACAGTAGTTGTAGCAAAAAAGTATTTTTGTACGCCAATAAAAATAAGGGCGATTAAACCAAGCAAAATGATACTAATAAATAAGTTATTGATAAATTGGTTGAAACTACTTTTTTTTTGTTTTTTTGTGCGGCGTGATTTTGGAGCTGGTTTTTTTTCACCGGCTTTTTGAGGGGAACTTTTTGTTTTTTTTGGAGTTTTTTGGGTATTTTTTTCTTTCATAATATTCAAAATATCTTTATAAATAAACGAAGTGGTGATATTTGCTTGTCTATTGTTTATAAGCTTGCATTCTTTGTTCGTTAGGCGTATTTTAATACAAATCTTGCTTTGTTTTCATTAAAATATAAACAAGCATTTTAAAGGGATAAAATATGTGGTCCGGAATAAAAAAAGTATTGTTGTTTTTAGCGGCCTTAGCCTTGGCTGTTTTAATTGTCGGGCTACCTTTATACTGGTTTTTATGGAAGGATAACCCGTCTTTAAACCCCTTTGTAGTGGGAAAACTAAGCAAGCAAGAGGAAAGACCCGTTAAACTTGGTTCAAGCCAAGAGCCTGTTTCGCCTGTTACTGTTACCAGAACCCCGGTTCCGCCAAATACTAGCGATAATTTTAACCAGATGGAACAAAACAAGCCCTTTGTAAATACTCAAACACCTGTTTTGCCAACAATCACAAATCAAACAACCGCAGTTAATGCAACGGAAAACAGCCAAAACACACAGGTAGATAATTCAAATATCCCTGTTGCAAACTCTGATTCTAATATCTTAAATGTTGCTGAAAATCCAGTTAATTTTCAAGCTAACAATACGACTTTATCGCCTATTCTCGGCGAAGCTTCCTTAAATCAAACCGCTAAAAAAGATAACGGAATATTAAGTAATGTTGCTACTTTAAAGCTTGACCAAAACTCAATGCAAGCAGAGGAACAAGAAAAATCTGCTAATCAAACAAGTATAAAAGATACAAAACGCCCGTTTCAAGATCATATAGTCCGCTTTGATTTTGTTGAAGATTTGGCAAAAACTTTGGTGCGTAATTATCGCCCGAGAACAAATGGTAAGAGCGGAACAGTGATTATTGACGTGCGTTATCTCAATACTCGTTACGCAGGCGGACAACATGGTTTAATTTGGCATGGAGACAGCGGAAACTTAAAGGCAATGCGTACGAATATTTTTAATTATGTATTGTCGCCATCGATGTTAACTGCCCTTACTGATTTATATTTGGAAAAATTTATTGGTCTAATCAACGCCGAAGCACCAGCTACTTCAAACAGTAAAGGCGAGGGATTGTCGCCCTCGGAATTGAGTGAGCTTTATACTTTATATGCCAACCAGTTTCGCATGACCGCAAGTGTTTTGAATGCCTTTGCCACAAACCCGTCTTTGGCGGAACAGCAAGAAGAGTTGCTCAAGGCTCAAGGCAAGGTGGCAAGTTTGCAGGCTCAATATATTACTCTTTCTCAAGAATTATCGACAAAAAAACCTCAAGCCTCTCAACATAACGAGTTGGATCAGCTTAACCGCTCTTATCAACAGGCAGTCGCCGAACAAAGGCGTATTAAACAAGAACTTTTGAAAACAGTCAAAACAGTGGTGAATGGTGCAAAGAACTTTAATGATGATAATATCTTATATATAATTTCTTGGGCAGCCAGACGTAATAATCAAGAAAGTATCAGGCAAAACAACGGCTTGAGCGTAGCGAGCGGAATTTTAAACCGAGTTGCAAAACGTTTTGAACAAGAAGCAAAACAGTAAAAAATTTGGCTAAGTTTTTATAAATTATAATTTTATAGCGAAGACAGCAGGTTGATATTGAATAACACTTTAAACGCTTTTGTTCCTAAAAAATATTTGGTGATCCAGTTGGCTCGCTTGGGTGATTTAATACAAACCAAACGCTTGTTATATTCTTTGTATTATGAACCTGTTCCAAATTTTGCAAACGGCAATCTAGCAAAGAATATTACCCATACATCAGAGATACATCTTTGTGTTGATGCCTCTTTGGAAAGTTTTGCCAAAAAACTTTTTCCCTTTGCCCAAGTTTATGGGATTATCGCACATAATCATATGACCGATAAGACTGACAAGAATCTTATCAGTTCTAACGCTTCAAAAATTTTAACTTTAAATCGTGAAATATTTCAGACTCTGAGCAATATTTCTTTTGATCAGGTTTATAACTTAAACTTTTCAGGTTTAAACTATAGTTTAGCCGCCTTGTTTGATTCTCGAATTGTTAGAGGTTATTATAGAGAACAGGGGAGTCAGGCCCTTAGTTTATGGACAAAATTTATTTGGCGTTGGACAAGTCAACGGCGTAGCTCTCCTTTAAACCTTGCGGATTTTTGGGCTTTGTTGGCTGATTTCCCTTACCCTGCTGAGTTAGTTAGCCCGATTGCCGGTCGTTTTCGCTCGATAAAAAAGACAGAGAGTGAGGGGCTTAGTCAATTTATTCAAACTCAAAGCTCTTTTAGCAAAGAGAATAAGATCGGCATTGTTTTGGCGGGGCGAGAGTCGCGTCGTTCACTGCCTCCGGCTTGTTTGGCAAAAGTGATTAAGGCAATCTTTGAAGGGCAAGGCGGACCAAAGCTTGTCTTGCTCGGCAGTAAGTCAGAACAGATTTTGGCACATCAATTGATGCGAGAATTTAGCCCGAGTATGCTTGAGAAAACAGAAAATTTGGCCGGAAAAACAGGTTTGCTTGATCTTTTTGAACTTGTTGAGAGCTGTAATCAGATTTTAACGCCTGATACAGGTTTAATGCACCTTGCCGCACACTTGGGCGTTGCTATCCAAGCGTTCTTTTTATCTTCGGCTTGGTCTTGGGAAACAGGTCCATATGGACAAGGGCATATGATTTGGCAGGCAACCCCCGCCTGTAGCCCTTGTGTTGAGTCTCAGCCTTGTTCTTGTAAAACTCAACTTTGCCTTGAACCTTTTTCTTCTAAGGCGTTTTTATCTCATCTTTCAGGGCGTTATGTTCCTGAGTTACCAGATGATTTTTGTGGATTGGTCAGTAGTTTTGACAGCCTTGGAGTGTGTTACGATGCGGTCGACGGTCAAAGCCCGATGCAGGAAGAGCGTATGATTTTACGTTCTTTGCTTGGAGAACAAAAAGGTTTGTTTTTTGCCGATTGGCTTGGTGATACGTCAAAAAGTTCGGAATTGGCGGAATATTTGTTTAAAGAGCTTGATTGGATTACGGAAAATAAATAAAGTATATATTTTGTAAATAAAGCCTGTTAATAAAGCCTGTTGAATAAAATATATTGTTAGATAAAAAGTAAAATTGGGAATATCTTATGCAAAATCAGTTAAAAAATCACCTGAAAATTTTGGTTGTCTTGCCTTTTTACGGGGGGTCTTTACCTATCGGGCGTTATTGTGTAGCGGCATTTCAAAACCTTGGTCATACTGTTGAAGTATTCGAAAGCCCCGATTTTAATGCAAGTTATAACGGAATTAATAAAATTCAACTGGGTTTGGCAGAAAAGCAATATTTTGAACAACAATATGTCAACTTGGTTTCACGCATGGTTTATGCAAAAGTCGAAGCTTCAAAGCCTGATTTGGTTTTCGCTTTGGCACAAGCCCCGATGAGTATTTCGATTTTAAAGCGTCTACGCCAAGATAAGATTGCGACTGCTATGTGGTTCGTTGAAGATTTTAGGCTGTTTACTTATTGGCGAGCTTTTGCTCCTTATTATGATTTTTTTGCTGTTATCCAAAAAGAACCGTTTTTGAGTGAATTAGAAAAGATTGGGGTGGAAAACGCTTTATATCTGCCTTTGGCGGCCCTGCCTTCCGTGCATGCAAAACTTAAATTGAATACGGAAGAACAAAACGAATATGGGTCAGACTTATCGTTTTTGGGTGCGGGTTATCCGAATAGGCGAGTAGCGTTTAAACGTTTGTTGCCGTTTAATTTTAAAATTTGGGGAACGGAATGGGGCGATGATGTTTTCCTTAAGCCTTTAATACAAAAAAACGGGGCAAGGATAAGCTCGGAAGAAGCCGTTAAAATATATAATGCCACAAAAATAAATTTAAACCTACATTCCAGCGTGCAAACTCAACAATTAGTTTCCGGCGGTGATTTTGTAAACCCGCGTACTTTTGAATTGGCGGCTTGTTCGGCATTTCAACTGGTGGATAAGCGCAGTTTGATGTCTGAGCTGTTTGCCGAAGACGAACTTGCAACTTTTAACAATATGGACGAACTTGTTGAAAAGATTAAATATTTCCTTGATAACCCGGTAGAGAGAAACGCGTATATCGAACGCAGTTTAAAAAGAGTTTTGGCTGATCATACTTATGAACAAAGATTAAACAGTTTTATAGACTTTGTGCTTGAACGTAATCAAACGTTAAAAGCCAAAATGGAACAAACACCTGTTTCGATTTTAGATCAGTTGGCGGAACTTGGCGGCGACAAGCTCTCTAAAGAGTTACAGGCTGAAGTTTTGGATATTTGTGAAAAGCTTGCCTTGCCTTTAGATGTTTCGTTTGAAGATTTGATTTTAAAAATACGTGCTCAAGCGGGAAAATTGAACTCTGTTGAGAGTGCTTTATTATTTTTGGACGAGTGGAAAAAGCAATATCAAAGCCGTTAGTTATTCCCGTTATCACAATAGTTTTTTTTTGTGTAATTTAAGCCTTTTATTTGAAACAGCTCTTGATAAATTTTACGATTTGTTATACTTGTGAATAATGCCCAAAATTTTTTGTCTTTGGGCATTATTTTTATTTTTAGGTGGTAATTTCTATGTCTGTGTCAGGCTTGAAAAACAGGGTGTGTGGCTCTTACTCTAGCGTAAGTATTTATTTTTTATTAATTTTAACTATATTGTTCCAATCGTCTTTTGCTTTTGCGGCGAAAGAAGAAAAGGAAAACGTCGCCGGTTATGTTTTTCAAAAAAATGTATCGTCGGCAAGAAACCCAAATGCGTTGACCTTGTCGATTTATGAAATGGAAAATAAAGCTTTGGCTTTTTCGTTTAATAAACCGGTTATAGAATTAACAGACCCCAACGCAGCATTCCCCTTTACCACCACAAAACCACCTTTTACTATCAGTCCTGAGATCAACGCTCAATATACTTGGCTTAATAGAAGCACGCTTTCGGTTTCTTCAAGCGATTTTCAAGAGGGTAAAAAATATCGTATTACTTTACCTCATGAATTAACAAACTTAGATGGAAAAGACTTTAGATTTTATGGAACCGCTATGGCTTATAGCAATGATGTAACTATAGGAAACTATTATTCAAAGCCTATCGGGCGTACAAGTTTAGGTGATCAATATGAATTTTATTATCGCCCGTTTTATTTGTCATCAGCAACACAAGTACAACTTAGTCATGATGGTTATTTCATTTTTCGCTTGGAATTTTCTGCACCAATAGAGAGTTCGACGTTAGAACAACACGCTAAAGTTGAAGTAATTCCTTTGGAAGAACTTAGCAAAGTTAAAGAAGACAGCCTTCAGAAAAATTTAGATAAAAAAAATAAAGAACTATATAAAAAGACCACAGTACCTTTAAAGGTAGTCAGAACGGTTAAAAACACTGTTTTTGTCAAGTTTAAATTGCCGGATTTTCAAAGTTTTCAACGCAATCAAATTAGATTTGCCTTTAGCCCCGATTTTTATTCTCAAGATAAAAAAATCTTTTTTGACAAGCAACCTCTCGGTATATTGAAAATCAGCAATATGATGGAGAGTATAGATGTATATGAATCAAAACAGTATGAGGCTCCTTGGGGCAGGTTCCTTGAGGTTTATATTCGCGACGCTGTACGTATGCAGGATATTGAGAAGTTTATTGATATAAAACCTAAACTGCCTTTTACCACCGAATCTACAAACAGTGGCTTTAAACTTTTTGCGGACTTTGAAAAAGGAATACCCTATACTATTACGCTTAAGCCGGGTTTGGCTTCGAGTCGAGGGCTTTTAACAGAGCCGTTTCAAAAGGTGGCTGTTTTTTCAGACTCACGCAAAGGCCTTGCTTTTAGCGGAAAAGGTACTCACTTATCTTTAGACCTTCCGGCTTTGATAAAAGTATCTAGCGTGGGTGTAGATAAAATTGATTTAACCGCTTCGCGTCTTTTTGAAAATAATATTCCGGTAATGGTAAATCTGGGCTATAATAAAGGATATGAGCTATACCGTTTTGATCAGCTTGCCCAAGTTACGTCTAAGGGCAGTGCAAAACTTGACCGCTCAAAATTGGAACAAGTACAAAATAACTTAATAGACTTTAAAAAACTGGTTAATGCCAAATCAGGCGTATACCTGCTTAATGCAACAGGTGTAAGAGATGACGATAATTATTATGGAGAATCTTCCGACAAACGCTTTGTTGTTTTAAGTGATTTGGGTTTAGCCGCCAAACAAAATGGTGATTCTTTAATTGTTTGGGTTAATTCTTTGGCAAAAGCTCAAGCGGTTGAAGGGGTTGAGATTAAAGTTTATACGAGCGAAAACCAGCTTATTTCCTCAGGAACAACCGATAAAAGCGGTTTATTAAAGGTTGACCTTAAAGGACAGTCCCCCTCTCTTTTTACAGCCCAAAAGGGAGAAGAATTAAGTTACTTAGCGTTAAATGAAGACTTGCTCGGAACAATGAAGGCCGACTTTGGCGGAAAAACCTTTATTAGTTCCGGTTACAGTGCTTTAACTTTCCTTCCAAGAGGCATATATAAGCCCGGTGAAACTATTGATTTTAAAGTAGTTCTGCGTGATGCCAAGTTTTTGCCGCCTGCAAAAGAGTTCCCTGTTTTATGGCAAATCAAAAACCCTGCTGATGAACTGTTAAATTCAGGAAGTGCTATGATTAACAGCGAGGGAACTTTTTCGGTTAAGCAAGAGATTCCTTTTAGCGGACGTGTTGGAACATATTCAATAAGAGTATTTTTACCCGGTGAAGAAAAAAGTCTTTTAAGTTTTGAGTCTTTTATTGTCGAAGATTTTATTCCACCACGTTTAAATATTGCCCTTAATTATGCTAAAGACAAATATGTTGTTGAAAACAATATTGAACTTGATGCAAAGGTTAAATATGTCTTTGGAGCTGTCGGTAAAAACTTACAATATGAAGCCGGTATAGCTTTATCTGAAAAACCTTATTCACATAAAGATTGGCGTGATTATTCGTTTTCAAGCGTACACGTTGATTTTAATGATATTATTGAAAAAAACTTTGCTTCGGGTGAATTAGACGAACAAGGTAAAACACAAATAAAATATACTTATAACAATACAGCACCCCTGCCACAATCTTTAGAGTTTAGTACAACTTTTAGGGCGATGGAAGACGGTGGGCGTTGGCTTGCCAATCGTGAAACCGTAGCGGTTTTCCCGAAACCTGTCTTACTGGGTATTAATTTAAGCAATAATGATATATACACGGGGCAAGATTTAGGACTGAACTTTGTTGCGATTAAACCTGATGCTTCCGTTGCCGAGACTGAACTTTTAAAATTTGAAGTGTTTAAAATTCAGCGATATTCGTTTTTGATGGAAAATGAAGATTATACTCGTACCGGTTCTGCTTATGAGTATCAGAGTCTTTCAAAGGCTGATATTAAATTAACCGGCGGAAAGGGTAAAACTTCGTTTACGCCTAAGAGTTCCGGTGATTATGTTGTTAAGGTTAGCGACCCTAAAACAGGGGCGGCGGGGTCTTTGCGTTTTTATGTTTACGGTTATGGTCGGGCTGAGACTCAAAGCTCGGCTACTATTGAAAGAGTTAAGTTGAGTTTTGATAAAGCAAGTTATAAAATTGGTGATACGGCGAAACTTACGATTAACTCACCGTTTAGCGGGCGTTTAATTTTGACTGTTGGTAACTCAAAAGAGTTTTATTCTTCTGATATGAATATGAAAGAGAATGAAATCACTGTTGATATACCAATTACCCAAGAGTTTTCGCCACAAGCGTTTTGTACGGCTTGGGTAAGTCGCCCTATAGAAGAAGGTAAAGAATGGTCGGCTCATAGAGTCTTTGGTGTAGAAAGAATCAATATTGACCATAGTGATAAAAAATTGAATATTGCCTTTGAAGTGCCTGAGCGTATTGAACCGGCACAGTCTATCAGCGTTAAACTTAAAATAACAGATTCTGAGGGTAAACCCGTTGAAGGCGAATTTAGCCTTGCTTTGGTTGATGAAGCGGTTTTAAAACTTACTAATCACCCATTAACAGACTTGTTTGCATATTTTTACGGCAATTATGCTCTGGCTTCATATTTATATGATATGTATGATTGGCTTATGCCGTTAGAGGCAGCCGTTCACCCGCTCTTAAAAGTTGGTGGAGATATGGCGGCAGCAGCCGGCGATAGCGATATGCCTCTTTATAAACGTAAGCAACAAGTGCTTTCAATCTTTATGCCTTTATTGAAAACCGATAAAAACGGCGAAGCTTCTGTTCCTATCAATATTCCCGAATATAGCGGAAAAGCTCGTCTTAGCATTATTGCCTTAGCGGGTAGTAAGTTTGGTTCTCGTGCCGAAGGAATAGAAATAAGACGTAACGTAACCGTTGAACCTACCGTGCCTTTGGTTTTGGCACCTGGCGATGAGTTTGTTATTCCCGTTAAGGCTTTTGTTGGAAAACAAGAAAAAGAAAAAGATATTAAGGTTGAAATTAACGTAATTGTCGAGGGACCGATTAAACTTGTTTCGGAAAATATCCACAAGCTTAAATTACAACCCGGCGAAAGCGAAACCTTATTTATTAAAGCCAAGGCTGTTCCTCAAGATGAAAAAGCCGAAGCCGTTGGCATCGCCAAGGTTCATGTTTTAACAAAAATTAACGAAAAAACAGATTTTAAATCAAGTATTGAAACAGTGGTGCGTCCGCCTTATCCTTTTATTACAAAAGTAGATATGGGAATTTTTTCAAAAGATAGCACATTGGATTTTCAATCTGTTAAGTTTTTAAAAGGAACAGAAAACAGGGCGTTAAGCGTTGCTCCGACTCCTGCGGTTAATCTTTTAAAATTGGTAAGATTTTTAGATGATTATCCTTACGGTTGTTTGGAACAAACTGTTTCAAGGTCTTGGAGCTTCTTGTTCTTGCCTGATATGTTGGCTACGCTAAACCCTGATATTGACCTTAAAGAGCAAGGGAAAACAGGGCTTAAAAAAGCGTTGTTTGATTTATTGGCAATGCGTTTAAGTTCCGGTTCTTTTAGTTATTGGCCGGGTTATTATAATTATGTGAATGACTGGGGCAGTGTATATGCCGCCCACTTCCTTACTGAAGTGAGCCAGTCTTCGACGATGCCGATTCCCGGAGATATGCTTCAAAACTCTTTAGCCTGGTTGCGTGAATATTTAAGTATGTCTCCTAATGCGGAAAGCAGCTCTTATGCCTTAAGCACAAAGGCTTATGCCTGTTATGTTTTAGCGTTAAACGGAGATTATCAACTTGGTTGGATGCAATATTTAAGTGATAATCAAGATAATATGTATGAATCAGGCCGTATCTTTTTAGCGGGTGCATACAGTGCATATAAAGGAAACGCTACTCCTTTAAGAGAGTTAAACCTTAAAAAGGTACAAAAGGTAAATGCAAACAGCTATCAACGCACTTTGGAAGGTTCGCTTAGAAACAGAGCCTTACAGCTTTTGATGTGGAGTCAGTTTGAACCTAATTCAAAAGAAGCTTCGGCTTTGGCTGTTGATATTGTTAAAGAAATTCAAAATGCCTCTTATTTTACGACTCAAGAAGCCGGAGTAAGTTTAATGGCTTTAGCTAAATATTTAAAATATACTAAAGCCGGTGAGCCTTATACCGTAACAATCACAGATTTGAATGATCAGCTTGTTTTAAAAGCTACCGAAAAAGCAATAGCAACGGTCGGAAACGCTTTGTTAAGCCAATCTGATAGCTTAAATGTTGCTTTTGAGGGTAAAGGTAGCGCCTATTACAGCCTAAACCGTAGCGGAGTACCTCTCGAAGCACCGACTCCGATGGCGAAAGGTATGGCTTTACAACGTTATTTTGTTTTAGCTGATGGAACAGAAATTAATATTGAAGACGCCATTGCAAAAAAACAAGTTATAAAATTAGCTCAGGGCTCTCGTGTTTTAGTAAGAATTTCATTGACCAACACCAATGAAGATTTATTGAAAGATGTTGTTATCGCTGATTTATTGGCAGGTGGTTTTGAACTTGAGGGAACAGCCTTATTAAGCGACGCCCCGTCAAATACTGCGAATAATTCCGAAGAAAGTGATGAAGAAGATTATGATCCTTCCTCTCGTTCTTCTTTCAATGCACCGCCGGTTCGTTTTGAAAAGCGTGAAGACCGAGTTGTTATCGTAGACCCTGTGGTTTCTGATTCTGCGACCTATACTTATGCGATGCGTGCCGTACACAAAGGAACCTTTGTCTTGCCTCCGTCGTCTGCGTCTTGTATGTATTCACCGGAGTATCAGGCAATACTTTCATCAGGTTCAGTGATTATTGAATAGAGACTATTTTGCAATAGTCTTGAATAAAATAAAAATGTATTGAGTTTTACTCTTGTAAACTTGCTTAATATCGATTAAAAAGAACAGCATGATATAATATTTTATCATGCTGTTCTTTTTAGAATGAGGTGTTTTATGAAAGTTATATTAAAATTTGAAGCAAACTTAAAAAAATATTTGCCTGAAAATTCTGAAAATTATGAAATTAAAGACGGAAGTACCGTTGCTGATTTGATGCGTGAATTTAACTTGGAAGAAAGTCAGGTGATGTTGGCTTTTGTGGGCGAAGAAACCGCAAATTTGACCACCCCTTTAAAAAATAAACAAAGCGTAACGTTATGTCCGTTTATTTGCGGTGGTTAGATGAATAGCTCTAATCTTTTAACTGAACGCTATTTAAGAAATCAAACAACTTTAAGTCTTATAGACCAAGAAAAACTTTTTAATTCAAAGGTTTTGATTGTTGGCTTGGGTGGTTTGGGTGGCTATGTTTTAGAACATCTTGCTCGTGTTGGTGTAGGAGGGATAAGGGCTTGCGATCCTGATGTTTTTGAAGCAAGTAACTTAAACCGTCAACTTTTATCAACGGAAGACGGAGCAATTAAACATTTTAATAAAACACAACTGGCAAAAGAAAGAGCTCAAGCCGTAAACAGCAGTATTAAAACAGAGTTTTTTTCTTGTGAGTTTAGTCCTGAAATGCTTTCGGGGGTTGATCTTGTGCTTGATTGTTTGGGCGGAGCAAAAGATAGGGCGTTTTTGCATAATAGTGCTTATGAGTGTGGCGTTCCTCTTATCTCTGCTGCTGTTGCCGGTTGGAGCTTTTTAGTTTCTACCATTTTGTCTGTAAAAAATGAAACAGGCGAAAAAATAGAGAAGCAAACTAAGCTTGGTGAGCTTATGACGCGTATTTATATTAACAACGAACAAAGTTTGGAAGAGAGTATCGGCACTATCGTTAGTTCGGTAAATCTGGCGGCTTGTATCCAAAGCTCTGAGGCAATACGTTTTTTAACCGGAGATGAACCTTGTCTTGCCAACAAAATTTTGTTGGGCGATTTATCTGTTATGAGTTTTAAAACTTTTAATTTATAGTTTTATCGATTACCGATTTGTATCGGTTTTGAGCTTGTTTTTTTACAATTTTGAAGAAATATAGTTTTTTAAGATGAACTTTGCTATTTTTTTGCTTTTTGGGCATTGCAAAAAACTGTCTGTAAGGTTAGAGTGGCTTGTAACAAAACATATTTTTATCACAACCTTTTTCTTAATCTTTTTCCGCTGAAGCATATGCATAAAAAAATATTTAATACAGCTAATCAAATTACAATGTTTCGCATGTTTGTCGTTCCGATCATTGTACTCTTTATGTATATTCCGGGTGTTTTTTCTGATTGGATTGCATTGTTTTTATTTACGATTGCGTCTCTTAGTGATTTAATCGATGGTCATATTGCCAGAAAAGAAAATATTGTTACCAGTTTTGGTAAATTTTTAGATCCGTTGGCAGATAAAATTTTAGTTACGTCCGTTTTGATTGTTTTGGTTGATTTGGGGCGTGTTCCGGCTTGGGTTGTTATTTTAATTTTATGCCGTGAACTTATGGTTACCGGTTTGCGAGCTGTTGCCGCCAGTGATGGAATAGTTGTTGCCGCCGATCGTTTTGGAAAATTAAAAACAATTCTTCAACTTATTGCCCTTGGTTTTTTAATAGTATATCGTGAAGTATGGGGCTTTAATATCGCTCTTATTGGTATGACTATTCTTTATTTGGCTTTAATTGTTACTATTTTTTCCGGTGTTAATTATTTTATCGGGTTTTATCGTCGTTGGAATTCGGAATATTCATCAGGGTTAAATAAATAGGTTTTTCTTATGTCTGCAAATATTTTATTACAACGTCGCTTAAAAAATTGTATCGAAACAATTTTAGAGCTTGAACCGGTCTTAGAACAATTCTCGATGGGAAAAGACTTTTTGACGGAATTTAATAGGCTAAAATCATTTATGACGCGTTTAGATAATATTTTTAGTCAGAGTCTGGAAAAAATTCGTGAAGACGATGTTATGAGAATAGAGCTTGCAACAGCTACTTTTTTACAAGAACTTAACCTGCCTGAGTCTAATGCTTGCGAGCGTTTGGGACAGCAGATTTATTTGCAATAATATTATGGTATTAAGACAAATTTTTTTAGCTATTTCTTTAATGATAAACCTTGTTTTGGTTTACAAGTTGGTTTGGAGCGACGACGGCATTATCGCCTATCAGGCAATGAAGCAAAAATATCTGGTATTACAACAAAAAGTTAAGGATTTAGACGAAAAAAATTTATTGTTGAGTCAAGAAATACGCTTTTTACAAACAGATGGCAAATATTTAGAAATGACTATTCGCAAGCGTTTAAATTTTGTAAAAGAAAACGAGCTGTTATATATTTTTTCAGATAATAGCACAGCTGCTGATAAAGCTCTAAACCCGGGAGCGGAACCGAATGAATCAAAAAATTGAATGGTATAGAGAAGTTCTTGAGATTGAGCCAAACTCCAAAGTGTTTTTCCCTTTAGCCCGTATTTTGGCGAGTGATCAACAAATTGATGAAGCTATTAATACTTTGCTGAGTGGTTTAAGTCGCCACCCATATTTTATTGAAGCACGCCTTTTATTGGTTGAGTTGTTGTTTGCTCAAAATCGACATGATTCTTTATGGAAAGAAGTCGATAAAGTTAGCGAATTGCTTGGTGGTTATCCGCTTTTTTGGAAAGCCTGGGCAGAACGGCTTAGCCTAAGCGAAAACTCAAAAGACGCCGCCTTGGCTGTTACTTTTGTTGCGGCTTTTTTACAAAAAATGCCTATTTCATGGTCAGATGTGATAGAAAACGGGCTTATGGCTTGTTTTTCCAAAAACGGACTGACTGCTCCCATTCGTGAAAACCTTCAAAGCACTCAAGAAAAAGTTGGCTTAGAAAAGATTGAAGTCGAGACTCCCAAGAAAACCAAGCCTCATAATCCGCCGGTAATTAGCGGTGTGCATGTAAGAATTGAGCCTGTAATAAAAAAAGAGCAAGTTTCCACTGTGGAAACACCGCCTGAACCTCGTAATTTTTCTTTAGACGATATTGAAGCAGAACTTGCAAACGAAGCACCGGAAGAGTCAGATGTTGAAAATCTACCGACTTTTGATGCAAGCAAGATAGAAAACGCTGAACCAACGGAAACTCCAGATTTTCAATCTGATGACGACGCTGAGTTTGAAACAAACGAGCTTGACCTTGATGATTCTTGTGATGCTTGTGCTGACGACGTTGAAATTGAGAGTTCAGAGTCGTCTTTAGAGCCGGGTTTAGCCGAAGACGATGAGTTAGAAGAAGTTTATTCTTTGCGAACTCGTTCTATGGCAAGTATTCTTGCGGAACAAGGAGACTTTTTAGGTGCAAGAGAAATTTATCTTGAACTTATGAGCGTTGCCGGTAACGAAGCAGAATTAGTGGAACTTAAAGGGCTTGTTGAAGAGATGCAAAAAGCTCATGAGGCTCAACTGCAAGGCTTGTCGGCCAAGGGTCTGCAAAACGTCAACCCAGAACAACAAGTTACAATGAATGAACATGTGTTTGATAAGTTGAAAAAATTAGTTGATCGCCTCGAAGTTAGAGCGAAAAATTAGCTTAATTGATGAATATAAAGAATATACGCTTTTAAGGAGTCCGAGAGTGTCTTGTAAAAAAAATATAGTTAGTTTTTTTCTGTTATTGTTAATGTTTGTAACTGGTTGTACTTCTAATCAAACATTAAAAGATTCTTGGAAGGGAACAAAAGGTTTATATCGTGAATATTTGAATAAATCAGCCAACATTGATTTGGAAGATAAAACAGAGCTTGATGATGTTGATGCTACTCTGGCTTTGGCGGCTGAAAAAATTGACTTTGAATTAAGAGAACTTGAGCGTTGGCTAGAAAATGCACCGCCTGAATATGATCAAGCTTGGGCGAGAAAACTAAAAACTCGTTTTGTTTGGTTATCCGGGTTGATGTGGACAGATGCGGAAGGTAACGTTCTTGCCAAAGATGCCGTTGGATTTTTAAAAGAAGTTGATTTAAGCAAGTTTCTTGAACCTGACCCTAAACAGAGCCTCGGTGATTTGCGTGCTTATTTAGAACCGGGACCTTTGGGATTTGAATTTTATATTGTAAACCCAATTTATAACGGCGACCAACTTTTAGGTTTAGTCGTTGCGTTTTTTGACCCAAGAAACTTAGTTGGAGTTAGCCCTGAACCTGATAAATTAGTTATGGCTGACGATCAACATATTTTCTGGCCTGGCGTTTATAAAGCTGAGAGTTTACCTTTAAACGGCGAAGATTGGGCAAAAAGCTTTATGCGTAATGCGAGCGGAACGGCGAAAAATAGCACGGGTTCTTTTAAATGGTACAGCAGATTTTTGGCAAACCACAAAATTGCTTATGCGGTACGTGAATCAGGCACTTTCCCCGAAGATCCGGAACAAATGGCGGGTGTAGACAGAAGCCTTGGCAGTAATTACGGCGTTGGCGATAACCCCTTGCCAAACTTGAATAATACCTTACAAGGTGTAACTCCTGCTGATCAATATAATGATGTGGGGAATGTCGGAGCGCCAAACGTAAGCCCTGATGCCCCTGCTCCAAACACACAAAATAATAAAGTAAAACAAGAACCTATTGCAGAATAAATTAAACTTGTTAATATTAAAAAGCCACAGCAACAGACTCGTTGTTGTGGCTTTTTGTTTTGTCTTTATTGTTAAGATAGAAATGTGGAAGACTATTTCAGCCATATTTGAGAATCATAGTCAATGTATTTGGCATTTATATTATCTAGAGCAAAACAACTTAGCAACTATTACAAAATATTCTTACAAAATATTCTTAAAATCGCTTTTGTAAGCTATTTCATGGCAAATAAACATGAAATAGCTGAACATAAGGTGGATTTTGTTTAATCTGTGGCTAGTTAACTTTTCATGATATTATAAATCCCTTAAAGGATATTAGTTTTTTTTGTAAAATGCTTTTAAGCTAGACTCTCTGATAGCATAATGGCATAACAAACGTTTGCTTATTTGTTTTATGCCAGATTTTAAGCAAGTATTAGGGAATTTATATATAACATAATAAATGAAGGTGATGTGATGAGTATCGCAATAAATAAAGAAAGGGTTTTTATTCTTAAAGTAGATAATAATGAAATACCTACTATTGAAGTATGGTTAAAGAAAGAGCATATAAAAAAATGGTATGGTGACCCACAAGAATGGCTAGAGGAAATTAAAGATATTAGTGGAGAATATGGCTGGTTAAATCACTACATTATACAATATGAAAATATACCTATTGGCTTTTGTCAATATTATGATTGTAGTAAAACTCCTAAGGGGTTTGAATGGGATAATGAACCGCCTGGCACTTTTGCAATAGACTATTTTATTGGTGAAGTACAATTTTTAAATAAAGGATTGGGTAGTGTCATAATTCAAAAATTAAATGATTTAATTATATCTAAAGAAAATCCAAAACAAATCATTGCTGACCCAGTCAAAGAAAATTTGATTTCAATAAAATTACTTGAGAAAAACGGCTTTACCTTAGACGAGTTAACAGGTCTTTATAAGATTACAGTATAGGCATTGAGTGGTGTTAGTATTTGAACAAAGATACATCTTTTTTACTCTAGAACTCACTTATCAATGTTAGAATTATTGTAATAACACCTTTTATAAAAGAGAATGAGTTTATACCTAATTTAACTACAAACCTTGCACAGCACCAGACAAATCAGTCAATATAACGCAAACACCATCAAGGCTTTTTATCTTGTAGTTAGAAATAGATTAGAAAAATGGTTTTTATAAGTCCAGATATCCCATCAGGGGTTGGGAATAAAAAATAGCTTACCAGATATAATCTGGTAAGCTATTGATTAAATTTTGGTGTGCTCGCCGCGAATCGAACGCGGGGCCTACAGCTTAGGAGTCCATGGGTATTGATTTTTACTGTTTTTCATGTATAGCTATTTATCTATAAATACCAATGCTATTTGTAAAATATACTTGCATTGATTATCATCAATTTTTATATTATTTTATCAAAAAGGTTGGAAATAGGGTTGGAAATTTTTTATAGCAAAAGGTAGCAATATGGCAGTTCAAAAGAGAGAAAAAACAAATTATCCAGGTGTATTTTTTCGCATGGGAAAGCGAAAGGGTAAGTCAGGCGAAGAACGTATCTACTATATTGTTTTTAAGCAGGACAACAAGACAATTGAAGAAAAAGTCGGTCGCCAATACTCTGATCATATGACTCCTGCCAAGGCATCTGGTATACGCTCAGAACGCATTGAAGGTAAACGTACCTCACGAAAAGAAAAGCGTGAACAAGAAAAAGTAATACAAAATGCAGAACTGAATAAGTATACTATTGATAGATTGTGGAATTTATACCATGAGCATGCTCTAGATAGGAAAAGTATCAAAACAGATGAGTATAATTTTGATTTACACTTAAAAAATGATTTTGGCAAATTACAGCCATCTGAAATTATAACTTTACAAGTTGATAAATTAAAACATAATTTGTTAAAATCTGGAAAAGCTTCTCAAACTGTAAAACATATAATGGGTCTATTACGAAGAATAATTAGGTTTGGTGTAAAAAAAGGGTTATGTGGTGCAATAGATCCATCAAAGTTATATTTTGAAATGCCAAAAGTTGATAATCAACGCACTGAGAGCTTAAATTCCATACAACTAAAAAACTATCTTGGAGCATTAGATAAAGAAGTAGATCAAAACTCAGCCGCTTTTTTAAGACTAGCCTTATTTACTGGCATGCGTAAAGGTGCACTTATGGCACTAAAGTGGGAAGATATAGATTTTGAAGCTGATTTCATTGTTTTACGAGGTGATGCGGCTAAGAAAGGTAAAACTGAACGCATTCCCATGTCAAAGTTAACAAAAGAAATTTTTAATAGCATTGAAAGAACACCAAGTTTATATGTATTCCCTGGAAAAAATGGTGAACAAAGAAAAGACTTTAAACGCATTGCACAAAGAGTCAGAGATAACGCAGGTTTACCAAAAGACTTTAGACCTCTTCACGGCTTACGCCATGCCTATGCATCTTTTTTGGCTTCAAGTGGGCAGGTTGACTTATATACATTGCAAAAGTTATTAACACATAGTAGCCCGCTAATGACACAGAGGTACGCACACTTGGCAGATGAAGCTTTGCAAAGAGCAGCTGGAGTAATTGATTTAACTTTTGGCAATACCAATAAAATAAACAAATAGGCAAAGTAATGAATGTGAAAAAAACAGATAATGAGCGTTCAGATGCTATAAATAGGAATCTCAAAGAACAAGAAAAAATCATTATTTTTTTTACTATTGAATATGGTTTAAGACATGTTTATATGAAACATGGAGACCAAATATTCAACAATATGAATATTATTAAGATGAATATCTTATCAAAAAAAGCATCAGTAGCTATAAATGAGCTATTAAAAAACAAACCAGAAGCTTTAGATGAGTTAAAAAAAGAGTTAGTAAAACACATAAACTATTTAATTTGTTTTTATGCCAAAGAACAAGGTAAAACTATACATACTGAAATTTTTGAAAAAAAAGAATTACTTAGTTTTTATAAAGAAATAATTGCAGATCGTGAAAGTTATGAGGCAGTGAAATATTTGTATGAGATCTCTTATACATATGGACTTTACATTTCTGGCATTTACTACTTAGGTAACGTCGATTACCGGATTTCAACTTTTGGGCCAAAGAAACTTGATTCCTATAATACGGAAAGATTTCCTCAGAAAACTTTGATACCAACGGAATTCATAGAAAAAGTAGTAGAATTGAATGAAAACTATGATTATGAAATTAAAATTTCTGGCAAACCAGTAAGCATCGATTTTGCACTATTATTTGATTTTAGCAAAGAAAATTTTAATATTCAAGACATTATCAATTTCTGTGTCCGTGACATAACTTTAAGTGCGATGTATAAAAAAATGGTTAATGGTTTTGAAATATCCCATGACGAATGGAAGCTTATGAACAAATACAACCCATCCTTTAATGGTGAAAAGAAGATAAGGTCTTCTTTTCATGCACGTATTGTTGGATTTACTATGTGGGATTTGTTAAATTTACCAGAAAAAAAAATTACTAGACGCGAAGCATTTGATCGTATGATAGAGCAAAGCTTCATTCTGGGTTACAGCAAACTATGCAAAGATGAATTAAAAAATAAAAAAAATGCAAGCTGCACAAACTGCATCAACGTAGAAGACTGCTTTACTGTATGTTGTAAAAAACTTGATAATGCAATAGATTGTATTAAAGAAAATAAGATATTACCATTAAAGTAAAGTCTATTTATTAGTATTTTGTATATAACTTTTTGGGCAATGTTGTATTTGTTATTAAATTGTTTTTTCCAAAAACTATTTGACCGATGATTACAATTTTTTGATTGTCAAGCTCTTCAGCATGACAGGGGAGAATATGCTTTTTTATTTCGTAATTTTTATCGTTATTGGGTTTGTTCTTGGAGCTATGCAAAAAAATGTTAAAATAGCTTCTGTTATAATTATCGCTATTTCATTGTGTTGGGCAGTAGTTTTTGGCCCTTGGGCATTGGCTGCGTTCGTAGAATTGATGATAGGGTATGCCCTTGCGAAATATCTTGCAAAAGAGAAGGAACATATTGAAGTTACTCAGAATGTAGAGCTGGTTGACAAAATAGGCGATGTCCTCATTCGTGATGAAGTCACCCGTGAACGCCAAAAATCGAATGGCTTTAATGCTATTTTAGATAAGGTTGGTTCACTCAGTGTAGATGATCTCAGGCGTGAACTCCAAATTGAAAAGATAAGTATGCAACAGAAGACGTAGAAAACAGATGCTTTCAATGGGGTAGTTATTTAGCTAAACTCAACACTAAAGATGCATCACTATATAGTACAAGAAGTGTGAGTAATTCAATAATACCCAACGAATTATACCAGCAAAGCCTACAGAATTATAATCAAAGTGTTCTAAGTTAGCTGTTTTTGGCTGTAATACCACAGAGTAAAGGTTATGACAGACGTAAATGCAACTGATGGGCTTTAAAACCATATTTTAGCAATTTGGATCTTCTATGTATTACGCTATCTTGATGCATTTTGTTGCATTCTTTATTTTCTTGAGGTAAACTATCTAAGAGAATAATTAAAATGAACAAAATATTCACAGGATGCAAATGTGGAGTGAGTACACAAAAACTTTAATTAGAGAGATTATCTCTAAAATCTATACACGAAGGTTCGACTATGAAGGCAGATCAAACTCCATCTCAAGATGATGACACAAAACATGTTCTTCAAGAGCGTGGAGCGGATGGAGCTGAGGCTGGAGTTGAGCAGGAGGGGGAAGAAGAGTTAACTTACCCTTTTGACCCTGAGCAAATTTCAATTTCATCACAAATAGTCCCATTGTCTTATCTTATAGAACGAATTAATGATAATTCAATTAGTTCTCCACCAATACAGCGTGGAAAAAACTTGTGGACGCCAACTCAACAAAGTAGATTGATCGAATCCTTAATGCTCAAAATTCCACTCCCTTTGTTCTATGTATCAATTGATAAAGAAGAGCATTGGTCTATTGTTGATGGATTGCAAAGAATTTCAGCAATACGAAATTATATTGTTAACAAAAGTTTTCAGCTAACAGGACTTGAATTCCTAAAAAATGAATGTGATAATTTAATTTACAGTTCTCTTCCAGCAAAATATCAAAAAAGAATAAAAGAAACTCAGCTGCAGTTTGCTACAATCAACGCCACAACCCCACTAGCAGTTCAAAGAACAATATTTAAAAGACTGAATACTGGGGGACTTCCTTTATCTGCACAAGAAATTCGTCATGCTTTGCATTTCGGAAATTCTGCCTTATTGCTTGAAAAACTTTCCAAAACCGATGAGTTTACACAAGCTACAACATTTTCAATTAATGACTCACGTATGGCAGCACGAGAATTAATTCTCAGATTTACAGCATTTCTTGTTCGTGGTGTAAAAGCGTACCCTCGTAATGATGATATGGATGAGTTTCTCTGTGAAACAATGCAATTCATGAATGCTATGCCTGATTGTTCAAAAGCAAGGTTGCAAAAAGAGTTTTACAAACTTCCTGATAACATTGACTGCAAATATACAAACCTAGAAATCATTGAGGAAAAATTTATTTTAGCGATGAAAAGAGCACGTGACTTATTGGGTGAAAACGCCTTTAGGAAGTCGACCTCATATCAAACATATAGAACACCAGTTAACAAGGCTCTCTTTGAAACTACTTCTGTCATTCTTGCTGAGATGTCCGAAAGTGACTTTAATATCGTTTTGTCAAAAAAATCGCAACTGTCAACAATGCTTAATTTATTGTTCAATGCAGACCCAAAATTTAGTTTGTTTATATCAAAAGATAGCTTAAAATTTCATAGCGTCAATCATCGATTTGACTTACTAAAAAAGGTATTCACAACATTACTACAGGCTGAATCATGATAAACAATATTCATATGCAAAACTTTAAGTGTTTTACTGATGTATCTCTATCTCTACGTCCAATTACAATCCTTGCTGGACTCAATAGTTCTGGAAAAAGTACAGTTCTTCAAGCAATAAGAATGTGGAGCAAGGGAGATTTACTCTCTGGACACGGTCCAGAAAAAGAACTCCGTTCTTCTTTGGGGGGAACATATAGTATTGGCGTGACTTGCGAGAACGGAGAGTGCTCTAATATTTTAGATTTTCAAAATCCAGTTGAAGAAGATACAGTATCCTTAAAAACGTTACAGATAAAACAACCTGTACACTTTATAAGTGCAAGTCGACTCGGACCACAAACCTATTTACCTCTTAGAGTTGACAGAACGGATGATCATGTTGGGGATAATGGAGAATATGTTGTTGAGATATTGAGAAGCTACTTAATAAAAAGTGGAGTTCCAGAAAAATTGCGAGCTAAAAACGTCAAAGTTGCTGGTTTGCGAGACAACATTGAAGGCTGGCTCCGTGAGCTATCTCCAGGAGTGCAGTTCCAATATCATTACACTGTTGAAGCAGACATTGGCAGGACAGAATTTTCCAACCATCGTCCAACAAATGTTGGATTTGGCTTATCATATGTGCTTCCAATAATCGTCAGTGTGTTGTCAATAGCGTCTGACGAAATGAAGCGAATGAAATCACAGGGAACATTTTTACCCATACTTCTAATAGAGAATCCAGAATCCCATCTCCACCCTAAAGGACAGACAATGATGGGGCGTTT
Organism: Desulfovibrio litoralis DSM 11393; assembly: GCF_900143255.1. Classification (NCBI taxonomy): domain Bacteria; kingdom Pseudomonadati; phylum Thermodesulfobacteriota; class Desulfovibrionia; order Desulfovibrionales; family Desulfovibrionaceae; genus Desulfovibrio; species Desulfovibrio litoralis. The sequence goes on along the minus strand of NZ_FRDI01000012.1, from coordinate 19,426 downwards.
CTTGGCCTACGCTGCCTCGTGTGGAGTTCAATGCATTATTGAAACTCACTCCGAGCATGTTTTTAATGGAATTCGCTTAGCTATTAAAGAAGGCTCACTTACCGCTGACTCAGCGATAGGGTATTTTTTTGAATATAACTTCTCTAAAGAAATGAGTACTGCTCAACCCATATTTTTTGATAAACATGGCATGTGCGACTGTTGGCCGAACAATTTTTTTGATGAAAGTGAAAAAACACTTTTGGAGCTTATTTCGCCATGCCAATGATCTATTTTAATACTGAAATAGGGCAAGCAGAAAACGCTGAGAATGCAAAGCTGGCTTTACTCCAAACTGCAAAGACCTATTCCAGAGTAAAACAACACTGTTCAGCCATTTATCAAGAGTGTCATGATGTACTCTCAATATGCCTTATCCATGATGAGCATGGATTTTACCATAGCCTTAAAGACTGCTTTCGTAGTATACCAAAAGAAAATTCAGAAGTTAAGCTTATGATTTACGGACTTAGTAAAGGCACTAGAATTGATGTCCAAGAATTTAACAATCTTGAGGGTTGGCTAGTAGATGAACTAGATGTACATAGCCCTTTGATGGAGTATGCTACAAAAAGGAAAGGAATGTTGTTGACTATTGCTGTTACTAACGATTGGAAGTGTGACTTCTTTACCTTTAGAGAACAATCCTGTCAACTTCCAAACATATGGGGGCAAGAAAATATTAACCGAATAGAACAGTGGATTGAATCTTGGTACATAATGTACAATTCCCATAGTGCAGAATTACTTAGGAACTGTAATGATATTATACTTTGTCCTGGAGCACTCCCTGAAGAAACATTTACGCACAAAGAATGGATAAACATTGGAGAACATTTTAGAAGAGTTCGAGAGAGGGATTATACAGTAGACAATAGTTTAATGAAACATTTATTACCAAATAAAACTAAACATGGGCCACTATATGAGTTGCGACTGGTTGGTGATGGAATACGCATTCTTTTTTCTCTTCGAGAGAGTAAGCCAATCATTGGTGGTTATTACCGATATGGAACTGGAGAATCACTTGTCAGAGACAACAACTCAAAAACTGCCATAACACGAATTAATGCCCATAATTAGAATTTGCTTTTAGCTTTTTATATGATCCACTTGACGAAAATTTTGGAAGACAAAAACTTTCACAAATTACTCTACTTTGATGTGAAGTACTGATATATGTGTACACCATGGCATATGTTTGATTATTTAGAATCAGCTATATTGTTTTAGCCTTTACCTATATACTTATGCAGTGCATAGGTCTTGATAAGAAAACAAATAACATGCATGGTGACTTATGGATATCCTAGAAAGCTACACAGTTAAAAACGTTGACTACTGTTACACTGATGATACTGTTATTTATTGTGCTCGAGTAAAAGTTTCTAATGTTAGTGCATACGCTAAAGAAATGATAGATGCAATCAGCAATACTAGTTGGTTAAATCCTTTAGAAATAGTTTCAAAACGAACGTTTGCAGCGACAGCACAGCCCACTATTAACAAGCTAGTCTCAGATATTCTCGGAAAGGTCGAAAATACCGTTACGGAAGAGTTTGGGGAATACATGGTCTCAAACTCTGCCCTTAAAGCTCTTGAGAAAAGCTGGGGGCATAAACCTCTGCCTTTAGCTGAACTTTTAAAGGAAAAAATATTGGGAAATCCTGGATTTGATTTTCACACTGAAAGTCATACCGGTTACATTTCTTTTGGAGAAGCAAAATACAGCTCAAGCGTTAACCCCTACTCTAACGCTCTTACACAAATTATAGAGTTCATAGATAATAAAAAAGACGAAATGGAATTTGGTATTGTTAAAAATTTCGTCAGTAGCAAAGCCATGAACAATGCACTCGACGGTGCAAAGGGTTATATTGCCGCTTTTTCAATTAATGCAGTTTCTCCAAACACAATTATGCAAAACGCTGTTTCCTCTAAGCACACAAAACAACTTACCTGCCATAAGGAAATTTATTTAATAGGAGTAGAAGTCTCATGATTGCTGATCTAATAGAAGGAACAAATGCAAGGGATGATATTGAGCAGATAATCACTAGCATTCACAAAAATGGACCAATTGCACCTGACCTTTTAGAACGATTAGCTTACTATAAAAAATTCCATCCCGTTATTCTTTCAGAATATGAAAACCAAATTGTTAGTGTTATGGGATTATTCTATAAAACATCAAATTCATCATCTAGTGTTCTTGAAGAAGTATACAGTATTTTCTCTTCAGCAATTGCAAGTGAGTTCGGGGCAAATTTCACACCTGTTCAGGCAAGTGCATACAAACAGATAAGCTCGAAACTCTATTTTTCTTTTTCTGCCCCAACAAGTGCGGGCAAGTCATTCTTATTTAGAAATATAATAAGAGACCTTAAAGGAGATATGGTCATAGTCGTCCCTTCCAGGGCTTTGATTGCAGAGTATTATCAAGAGGTTATTTCAGTTGTTGACAAGTCAACAATGGTTTTGCAGTTTATTGATAATGTCAATACAAGCAAATTGCGTAATAGAATTTTCATCATAACGCCTGAGCGCGGGATGGAATTATTTAGAAGAATACACGATTTTAATATAGAAATATTCTTATTCGACGAAGCCCAAATTTCTGAAGAGTATATACGTGGAATGAAATTCGATGCGTTTGTCAGGCGAGTTGATAGATACCTTCCAACTGCCAAGAAAGTATTTGCTCATCCATTTGTTGTTAATCCAGAAGCACAGCTAGAGAAACATGGCTTCAAAGTAATGGCTGCTGCCCAAAACTATAGACAGCAAAGCGTTGGTAAGCTTTTTATGGTGCATGAAGCAGGAATTTTTTCTTTTTTTTCCCCTCATACTAATACAAAAACTATTTCGTATCATAGGGATATTGTTGAAGAAGAATTGGGAAATGGGGGCACTCTTTTGGCGTATGTATCAAAAGCCTCGATATACAATAAGGAAATATTTGAACGATTTGGTAAATATATTGAAATGTGTCCTAAGGTGGTTGATACCCAAGCCCTTGCGATAATCAGCAAGCTAAAAGACTTTATTGGAGCTTCTGATTCAAATTCTGATAAATATTCTATGATGATTAATCTGATGGAAAAAGGGATAGTCATACATCATGGATCGATGCCTCTTAGAGCCAGAATATTGGTTGAAGAGTTTATACGTAGTGGTTTTGCTAAGATTTGTTTTTCCACATCGACATTAGTACAAGGAATTAATATGCCTTTTAGTGTAGTTTGGATAAACAATTTTTATAACCTCATGGGATTAACGCTTAAAAATCTAATTGGAAGATCTGGAAGGACCTCGAGTAAAACTCACTTCTTTGACTTTGGATATACAATTGTTGAGCAAGAAAATTTAAAAACATTCATAGAGAGATATAATGTAGATTTTTCACTCAAGAGCAAATCAATGCTTGATGAAGATTTTTCGCGAATTGAAGAAGATTTGAAGGATATAGCGGAGGCCATTGCTGAAAATTCATTTAATGACGAGCTAAATCTTCCTGAATCGCAAGTTGAACGAATAAAAAATTGTGATATTTTTAATTCTGTTTCATTCATACTTGATGTAATATTTAGAGATGGTGAGGTTATAGGAGGAAACGAGTATTACGCTCTCAATGAGACCATACGCAAAAAAGTGAAAAATGAATTTATAAACATATTTAGCTCTCATTTGCGAAAAAAACAACTGTTACCAACAGAGAAAGCCGTTCTAAGTGCGGCTGTTCCTATTATTCTTTGGCAAGTTCAAAGCACCTCTTTTAGTCAGATTGTTTCTTTAAGGCATGCATGGATTAGCAAAAAAAAAGAAAGAAATGAAATTCGTAAACAATTTGAATTAGGAAAAATTGTTCACGAGGAAATGAAGAAGCAATTAGAAGCATTGAATACAAGATACAGCCCCCGTGCATCAACAATTCCCAACAAGGACCTTACCAGAGCAGGTATATTCCCAGAAACAGCATCAGTATTAGATGTTAGCTATGATCTTATCGTGTATGATACATATGATTATTTGGATAAGGTTATTGCAATTTCAATGGCAGACCCTCTTTGTGCTGCATTTTCTCTGTATAATGAAAAGTATCAAGACAAACGTGCAGAAAAATTTATCAATTATGTTCGCTATGGGACAGACGATCCCATAGAAATTTGGCTTTTGAGGTACGGATTCTCCTTTGAAGATTTAAAATGGCTTCATGAAGTCGTTGATAATGTTGATAGCACACAAATATACTTTAATCAGGGGGTTAACTCAATTGCCCAAGAAAAGTATGCTTTAATTGAAAGATTTTTATAGTTCGAACGGTTATGCTCTTTAATTCGTTTAATATCCCCGCTATACTTAGATTTCCAACGGTAAAAAACAGCGTTGCTAACGTCATATTCACGGCAAACATCAACCACAGTTCGCCAAGCCTCTGCCTGTTTCAAAATTTTAACAATCTGAAATTCACTAAATTTTGCCTTTTTCATAAAAAAACTCCTGTCCGTATTTTGGACTAAAAGTCTCTCTTTTACAATGGGCCTATTTTAGGGGAAGTGAACAAATAGAAAACTCCGCACTTGACAAAGTCCCTGCACCGCTTGCACCTGTTCCTGTACCGGCAGTGAACAATGGAGCGGCGGCTATTATTAATATGTAGTCATAATTCTCTGAATCCTAAGCATTTATTTGCAATTATTCTCACCACCATTTGGGATAATTCTTAAATGCATTTAACACCCTATAAAAGCAATCAATATCTAGTAGTTGCACATATTCAACATTCAAAGTGCTTGAAGAAAATGTTTTTTCGCAAATAGAGCAAGTAAAGACAGTTTGCTGATCATTTTCCTTAACAGACATTCTGAATTCATTGCTCATATCAAAAAATACACCTTCTTCACGCCTTATTAAGCTTTCAGTAAATACATCAAAAGTGCTACAATCCACCCAAATTTGTTTTTTAAAAAGTGACAAGTTCATTGTTAATGTACAGAAAAATGAGATAGAAGGAATGACATCATCACACTCTATTTCATCAAATTTAAGTTTACAGTTTTTGCTTATCTCAATTTCCATTTACTAAATACTCCATGTAAAATAACTAGTCTGATCAGGGACAACATCAATATCTCTATCAATCTCCCATAAGATTGATAACGCGTTGTCGTTTTCATAGTAATTTATGCTAGAAGGTACAGGTAAAATATTTCCGTTTATACAATCATATATTCTGATCTCAGAGATGTTAAGTCCTGAATATCTTGCCCAGTTCAAAAACTGATTTTTCACATAAAGAGGTAAAGCCGCTTCGTTTGACTCTAAATTTTTGAAGGTTCTTCCAAATGCACTATATAAATTTAATAGGTCTGTTACATCGACTCCATTCACCTCAAGTACAAATGCAATATAGTAATCATCTACTTTATAACCCTCAAAGTAGCACATGGCAGTAGCAATACTTTCTTGTGAATCATGCCCGTCGTAATTCCATGAAGAAGACGTGAGGGAAAAGGTATCATTTTGCTTTATATAGACATCCCTCCCAAAATTAAAACATGTTCATTCTGGAATGAATGCATTATTGCCTTTATATCTTGTTTTTTGAACAAGGTGACAGTGTATCCCTCTGTATTATATATAATTCCATAGCTTGTGTAAGCCCAAAGAAGAGATTGCATATTAGTTTGTCAAAGAGGCTTTTAAGTATTTGTAATAATTATCTATAAAGTCAATGTCATAGAGTTCTCCCTGTCCTTTGTCTGTAAAAAATTGCATATCTCTATCATCTACGGGATCATACCCGCAATAATAATGAGAGACATTAAACTGTAACGAAATTTTTTCACACCATTTATGCAAATCCTTTATTGAAGGACAACAACTATTATCAATAAAATTCTGCACATCAACAAGCAGTCGAACATCAACTACTCCTCTTTCTTTAAATAACAAAAGCGCCTCTCCTTTTAGTTGACAATTTGCAAGGATTAATAATTTTGTATGGTACGCCATAGAAAAATCATCATTTGTAGCAAGAAAGGCAAAAAGTGAAGGCGAAAACAGTTTTGGAACATGACAGTTCGGTATTGTTGAATTTACCGCTACAAGATTATCTTCATTATTTCCTAAAAAACGAAGCAGAGCAATACTCATTTGTTCTGGAATATCCTGAAATAAAAATTCTAAAACATTCATAAATTAGCTCCTAATCAATAAACCCTTTAAAGGTTAGAGTGTTGGTATCTCAACATATTCAACTTGACATTGTCTAAGCTTTCCTTCACTCATACAAAAAATACGAAGGACATTGTACAATGGATACTACTGCAACAAGCAAGTTTTTAAGTTATGTCTTGCGCCATGATCCGGCTCACATTGACCTTCAGCTTGACTCAGAGGGATGGGCCGATGTTCAGGAGCTTATAGCCAATGCACAGTCTAATGGCGTTCAACTAGACCTTACAGCCATACATAACGTTCTTGCAACATCTTCAAAAAAACGATTTGTGTTTTCTGACGATGGAAAAAAATTGCGGGCACTTCAAGAACATTCTACTCCTCAGGTCAATAGACAGTTCCAAATTATGCCTCCACCACCAGTGCTTTATCATGGTACAGCCACACGTTTTTTACAGAACATTCTGCAACAAGGTCTTGTAAGTAAAGAACGGCAGTACGTCCACCTAACAACAGAAGAAAGCATTGCGATGGAAACGGGGAGGCGCTATGGCTCCCCCGTCATACTTAGCATTCAGGCAAAAAAAATGTCTGATGCTGGCTATACGTTTTATCTTGCCGAAAATGATGTTTGGCTAACAAAACATATTCCGCCTCAGTTTATCACTCAAACGGCTGCCCGTAACAATCCTTGAGAAATAAGTATTCAATACCATGCTGTTCAATAAGTGAATAATACTTATCCTTTTTGTCATTATGGTTTTCGCAGAGGACGCGAGGTTCAGAAAGCTTCCATCCTGTTGCAACTATCTGAAAAAGTACATTATCTGCCTCCAACGATAGTCCATAATGCTTGAATGTACTGTTCGCTCTTTGCCAATGTTCAGACCATTGTTTAGCCCAAGGTGAATTTTCTACTTCATAGAGGCAATTAAAAGTAAGTGTCCCCTCAGGCGCCCAAGAGTCCAATAGAGATGGGCCTGGAGATGCTTCTTCAAGGAAAAAACTGGGTAAAGGGAAACTAAAACGCCTAAGACGAATTTGCGATTTGTTTTTGTACGTTTGATCATATAGAATGCCAATATGCAACTCTAAATCTACATTCGCATAAATATATCCGCTGCTTCCGTGGCCTGGGAGCCAAGCGAAGTTATCTATACGCGTAATTTTGTTTTTCATCATATATAGCCTATTTTAGGGAAGTGAACACTTTTTCAACAATAGATTATAAATTTTTATCCCGGGATAGTCATTGAGACATGTATATCTTTCACGGTAATAACAGTTCCAATAGCTAACACATCGCTGATACATCAGTGGTAACCATGCAGGGTTTTCTTGAACAAAAACTGTAAGGAGCTGATCTGGCAATGAGTCAAATTCATTCAATACAATTTCGGCAAGCTCAACAACATACTCTTCAACAAGTTTTAAAATATAAGGAATAATGTATAGCTGTATATCCGCTAAATGAATCAAATAGCGAAGGCATTGTTCTCTCACATATCCGTTGTGATGCCTACTAAAAAAGGCTGCTGTGAACGTTCGATGCAAACCTTCTGGAATTTTTTCCAAATAGTCATTGTATTCATTATAAATACGGTAAGGAATAATGAGACGTTCACCATTGATAGTTGCACAAAATATTGTATCTGTTTTAACTATTTCTTTATATGGTAAGAAGCCTGTAACGCTGTTATCAAGAATTTCCTTTGGAAATAAATGATAGGCAATCATAACGCCTCCTTGTGATAATCGTCGTCTGGGTCAGTGGCAATGATTAATTCTTTTTTTGTTGCCAATCATCTATTCGTTTCTTCTCTTTAAAAAAAAGACAGAGTGCATCATTCTCTCTTTCTATAACCCCTGTGTAATGAACATATGAAGTTACTAACTCATGATAACCAATCAGTGCATTTATATGGAATAGATCAAATAAACAACGGTAATCAACGTCCGAGTATGTCGTGCACATTGACCAGTACGGAGGTAACAACGCATTTTGTACTTCAAAGAAATATGAAGGTATGAAAAACGGGTTTTGCTCTGGCTGGCAAATCAAATAGTCAACACGGCATGATAAAAATTGAAGTCCATACACATTATGCAGTAAACCCACATTCAAAAAACTGAAATCAGTTTTTTCCGTTTCATAGTTACATCTGGAAGCCACAGGTAGTACGTTTACAGAATTAGATATGCATCTTACTTGCATATTGGTCTCACTATTTTTATTTCTTTTTTCATGATAAAATCACTTGAACTTAAAGTCATCAACAGCCCCGGAGATTGTATTTCTAACATAATGAATCTCTACTCCATTTACATTTTTAGCCATTTTCACCCAGCCTTCGGTTGAAGGCCAGCGTCCAGTCAAATTTATGTTTAAAACAAGCCCGCTTAACGGATCAGACACAACCTCTTTCATGGCTAGTTGTTCTTTTAAATTAACAGGAACGTTTCTTCCAGTTCCTGTTTTCGTAATCTTTTTAATTGCCCCTCCGTTTTCTGCGATTTCAAAGATAGTTTGCTTTGCAGGTAAACCATTAACTACTCGAGCAATCGTAGGAAACTCCGCACTTGACAAAGTTCCTGCACCGCTTGCACCTGTTCCGGTGCCGGCAGTGAACAATGGAGCGGCGACTATTATTAAGTTGACAGTAGCTCGACCTCGTTCATACGCATTGGGTGCATTGTCAAATTGTTTAAACGCTTTATCAAAGGCTTTACGATACTCTTCAGGATATTGCAATAGAAGATTACCGAGCCTTTCGGGGTTAAGGAGTAGCTTACCCAATTCTGAGTTTACTTTATTAGCAAACTCATAATCTTCTTGATAAAGTAGTCCTCCTGTCAAATGGAAAACAGTAAACCCTTACGGCTCTAAAACAAATTCAAAAAATAAATTTTGAGCAGCAGGCTCTGAAAGTACTGTCCGAGCTGCCTTAAAACATCGGCTCAAAAATATTTCTCTTGGTTCATTTACCGAATGAGAACAGTCTAGAATGTAGTCCATTCTAGGCATAATATGATTTTCCGAAATTTCAAAGCCGTCAAATCCTAAGAGTCCGTAATTATTTTGCTCCAAATAGTCAATGAAAGCCAGTGCGTCTTGGCAACTGAATAGAGGCACACCATAGCCCAATATAATTGTTGCTCTATCGAGCAAAAAACGCGGTTCTACTCCCATGGTGCTTTCCAATCCTTATCAAATTTATCTGAAACTTGTACAATGTCTCTGGTTCTATCATTCCGTACAACATATGACCCGTCTTTTGAAAAAGAGAACTCACATATATTTATATCACAGATCACGTTATTATGAGTCATTAGGTTGCTCTGCGTTTGTTGGTACTTTGATTCCATATTTTTCAAAAATAGACCCTATTTTGCGAACCCTCTTAGCCGACACCTCCCAAGCGATTTCGCGCCCCCAGTCTTTTGTGAATTCTTTCAGTTTTTTTTCCGATAGACCAGGGATAATCTCTGATGTATTCCCTTTGCAATAGGCGTCTGGATGCAAAAACGGAGTACCTTGCATATACCAGCCATCAAGTATTTCTGCTACGGCTTCATCAAATGTCGTGGCATACACAATTTCTCCATCGTAGCAATCATAATATCCTGGTTTCCCGTCTGGAAAAAAAAGTTGCTTTCCGATTGTTCCCATGTCCGCATATGAACAAAGATCGCCATTGAGACATATGACTTTTATAGTTTTGTAATAACTATCTCGTGTTCTCTTCGCCCAAGAGAAAAGAGGGTTCTGTGAATCCAGGGACTCTCCGACAGTATACACGTGACCGAGTATGTGCCGATTTGTTTTTGGCAATAAAGTTGGTATATGTCCATTGAGCAAATCATTACCTTTCAGCTCTTGGGGATCAGTTCCATTATGGATTTGTATTAAGCTTGTGATGAGTAGTTCATTTTGCTGCTCATAACCAGTATGTGCAAAGATGATATTATTTAACTCATCCCAGATGTATAGCGAAATTTCACCTTCACAGCTTTCTAATACTTCATAAATACATTGTAGATTATTTTGTTTTTTCAATGAAATTACTCCCACTAAGTTGAAGAATTTCTTTTGTAACTCTATCAATGACAACAAATTTGCCAGTAGTTGGATTCACGTATCTTATGGCTTCATTTCCGGGGTTCACCATATTGGGAGCAGAATATTGTGTTCCTGTTTTTATCGTTTCCGATATCTGTGCTGGTGTCCAATCCCTTGAAGTCATTTGATTTGTCCATTTGATATCGCTTTTAAATGCACCAAGCTGCCATAAACCTTCAGGATCAACTCTCACCAGCCCTGATGTGTCAACCTTACTGGGTTTAACAGGTAGTTTCTCCCCAGCTTTACTCACTGTACTTCCAACTCTACCCAAACTACCGGTTGAAGCCCCGATACTTTTAGTGAGGTTGGATAGAGTCGGAAACTCCGCACTTGACAAAGTCCCTGCACCACTTGCACCTGTTCCGGTACCGGCAGTGAACAATGGGGCGGCGACTATTATTAAGTTGATAGCAGCTCGACCTCGTTCATACGCATTGGGTGCATGGTCAAATTGTTTAAACGCTTTATCAAAGGCTGTACGATACTCTTCAGGATATTGCAATAGAAGATTACCGAGTCTTTCGGGGTCAAGGAGTAGCTTCGTCAGTTCCACGTTTATGTTATTAGCAAATTCATAATCTTCTTGATAAAGTAGTCCTCCTGTCAAAGGATGCACTACCGTTCCATTAAAATAGCGTGCTATCGACTCTGCCGTGATAGCAAGGCTCTGTGCAGCATCTCCACTCGCACTTGTGGCTCCTAGAGAGAATTGAATGAGCGACTTAATCCCTTCTAAATTTTCAGACGAAAACGAACTCACTAAAGAGGGCGTAGTCAATTGCAACCATATTTCTAATACTTTTGGATCATAAGTACCATCTTCGTTTTTTGCATTTTCCAAAAGAAATACATATTCTTCACCTAGCAAGGTATTTAGAATCTCCAACTTTGCAATTGTTGGATCTACCCCCGCAGCAATAAGCTCATCGAGTTTCTCCACCAGTTTTTGATTAATAAGCACATAATTATCATCTGGCTTGGTTTCTAATATAGATCTAATTTGTTTGGTTGCTTCCTCTATTTGACTGGCAATCCCCTCACCATTATTGAAAATCTCCTCAAGTGCTTGTTTGCTTACATAAATATCCGTATACGCTTCTTTATCTTTCGTAATCTCTCTTGCGTTACCAAGGTCTCTATTTAGACCGTCAAGGCTACCGTCGGTTTCGGCATCAGAGTTACTGCGTACAATAATCTCGCCTTCGCTAACGGTAGGACGCAAGACGCCTTCTTTATCATGGCTGGCGTAGTTCCCTTCGAGACTATTTGGCTTGTATTCTGTGTTACCACCTTTACCGTTTTCCGTTTTAGTGGTGTAGTCATAAGGTTTTGTTCCCAAAATCTCTGTGTCTTGGTCAAGCCCACCATTGCCGTTGTTAACACTTCCGGAAACGTTAAATGACCAGTCGTAACCTTTATTTTTGTCTTTTATTTCCTCAAAGGTTAGGGTGTTGGTATTGAGGGTTAAATCGCCACCCGGTTCAGTGGCAATGATAGCCCCTTTGATGTGGGTGTTGTTTTCCACATAAATGTCTACCTCGCTACGCCCCACAATACTGGTCTGTTGCCCCACCCAGTCGGAATCTGTTTTGCCTTGACCAAAGCCAGCGTTGCCCGATGCCATAAAACCATAGCCAAAGGTAACATCTGCCCCGACATTCCATGAGTAATTCTTGCTGTCATATTGATCTTGTAAACTGGCAACGGTTAAATCGCGACCCACGTCCATCCATACCCGATCGCCTTCAAGGTGAGCTCCGGCAACCGTAGTATCACGCCCGGACGAGGTATACAAAGTATCCCCAGCCACAATCAGGGCGTTGATATGAGAATTATATTCGTCCTTAAAACCTGAACCACCGGCTTGAGCATTGACGTTAATGCCCGCCGCCGCACCACCGGAACCATAGCCTGCTTTCAGGCCAAAGCCGCCTCCGCCACTCTCACTTTTGGTGTTGGAACTGCCACTGTCTTTGGCACTGGTAATAAGCAAATCACGTTCTGCATCTAGAACCACATCGCGTCCACCGAATATCTGTCCACCTTCAATGGTAATGTCTCGACCTACATCCGCCACCACATCTCGCCCGGCGGTTATGCTGGACGGTCTGGCGGTGGAAGATTCAGCATTGTAACTGGTTTTGCTATAAGAACCACCAGCTGTAACAGAGGCGGAAGCATATTCGGAAAGTGCCCCTTTTACGGAGTCGACAGCCCGCAGACCTGCACTGGCGGCGGTCGCAGCGGTATAGCCTGCACCACCTTTTCCGGCGGTCATGTCTTCCGGCAAGTCAATAAAAGTTTTAGCAGCATCTGTCACATTTTGTCGCAAAGAACCTGTTATACCGCTATACACTTCCTTCACATACTGATGCAGAGTTTCTTGATCATAAGAAGCTAGCATATTCCAATCTTGCCCTGCGGAAAGAGCCACGTCGCGTCCGGCTTCAATGTGTGAACCAACCTGATTCACATCACGTTCTGCACTGATAATAACGTCATTCCCGGCACCAATGTAGGAACCTGCGGTATAGTCGCCCGTGCGTTCCACTCCTTGTTCCACAGATGTATAGCCTGCGAATGTACTAATGTTGCTTAGAGAAAACGTATTATGTATTCCGATAGTTTCTTTTTTCTTAGTGTATTGGGCGGAGTACTGGTCCCTGCCGGGAATGAGGTTTACATCTCGTCCTGCGAACAGACCAAGATCATTTTCCGCTTGTATGGCAGAACCGATAACAGACACATCACGCTCGGCTTCCAATTTTATGTTATTGCCCGCCGTAAGCACACTTCCCACGTTGCTAGTGTTGCTTGTTACACCTTTTTCGGTTGTTTTTGTTGCAAAATCAACATTGGTAAACGGCAAATTAGCCCCTCCGGTGAGAGATGTTATCAGGTCGAATGTGATAATACTGCCTAAATTTATATTGCTCTTTTTGGTCTCTTCCTTACTCCAATGGGTATCTTGTGCAGCAGCTACGACTATATCACCATTTTCGGCCTTCACGCCAAGGTCGTTTTCCGCATGCACCTTGCTACCGGCAATAAGCACGTGTTCCCCGGCATTGATGATTACGTTGTTTCCGGAAATAGTCGAAGCCACAGAGGTTGTGCCACCTTCTGCCTTCAAGGACGACTGAGAGGAAAGCAAACCTTTTTTACTGTTGCTCTCCATGGATGAGTAACTTTCCGTACCAGAAACCATAATAACATCGCCTGTGGCCTTCATGCCCACATCGCCCTGACCCTCTACGTTGCTGGCCTGCATAACAATGCTACCTAGGCCTTTGTCGGCATCTGTACCCGCCTGCATGGCAATGTTGCCCCCGGCGGTAATAGAAGAACCAATAAGGGAAGTGCTGTCTTGTTGCATTTCATGTGCACGAGTTTTACCGAATAGTCCACCCGAAGAAGATTTTTCCTTCAGAGCGTAATGTTGTTCCCCTTCCAAAGCCAGCATACTTATGTTGCCACCCGCAGTCAGAGAAGCATCTTGTTTTGCAGAAACAGAGCTTGCAGCGAGTGTTATATCGTTACCCGCACTCATTTGTAAATTTTCACCAGAAACACTGCTACCCATTTGACCCGTCATGGAAGCACTATATGACTTTACACTGCCACCACTACCACTGTTCTGCATATTCACAGCCTGAGCACCAAGCAGAATATCATTTTCCGCATGCAGTTGGGTAAGCCCGCCACCATCAATTTTTGCCCCTGTCAGAAGAATATCGTTTCCTGCTTCTAATTGTAGAGTGCCTGTACTGCTAACTTCTGCTTGTTGCCCGCTACGAATATCCAGCCCGCTGTTTTTCAGCATAACGGTTTCCAGACGAATGTCCTGTCCTGCACTCAGCAACACATCTCCCCCACCTATGGTACCACTTTGGTTGATGAGACTACCATCAGCACGGGCTATCAAACGGTTGGTTCCAATAATATCACCACCACGGTTTAACAGGTCTTCTGTAGCAACAAGTTGCACCGTATTGCCTTGTATGAGTCCGGAGTTGGTAATGTTGGTGCTTGTAGCGACAATTTCATTACCTGTAATCATTGCTCCACGCACTGCTATGGTTGCTTTGGTGGCATCTGCAAGGTACAGACGTGGCACCAGTACTGTTTGCCCCATGTATGTTTGTTCTTCCAGCCACACAATATCTTTTGTCAGGCTGGCTATCTGTTCGGAAGTTAAAGCTGTACCCACAGTCAGACCAAGGCTTTGTCCTTCTTCTGCTGCGTTATCCATAAGGCGATGCATTGTTTCCGCGTCATCGGCAATATCTTCAAAAAGGTAGCGGTTACCTGTTTGAGCAAGAATTTGTTCACGTATCATGCGTGTTTCATAAAAAGCATCACCCAGCAGCATAGCGTGCGAAGCTTCTAGGTTAAAACCCATACGGGACAAGAAATATTCTGACCCATAAAAATATCCCAGATTGGTTAGGCGTGGGTCAGTTTCAATTAAATACGGGTGTGAAGGATTTTGAGAGAGTACAAACATGCCACCTACACCCGGTCCTATGCTCGCGAAACCACCAGCTTCACGACCTGTTTCTGTACTTATAATGCCTCCAACCGCAAGATCGGAAAATGCTGGAGTGCCACTTGTTTTTCCCAGATACTCTTCTCCTCCCATAAGGGTAGAGTTGTTGATTTGATCAGTAACGTCTAATATAAGTAAACCTGCGGCTGTAATAACGGAAGGCACCGCACCAACTACTTCGGCAATACTAAAATACACACTATCTTTTTGAGCTAATTCAAATGTCCCAGATGATCCTGTACCTACAAAATAACGTTCACCTTCCATGTATGCACGCAAATCCACTCCCTGATTCACAAGAGTGTCTGCCGTAATAGACATATCACCACCTGCAGAAATGGTGCTGAGGGTATTTTCCAGTCGTCCCACATTTAACACTATATTAGTTCCAGCCATGAGTGAGGCACTTTTTGCTGGCGTAATAATTTTATCGCTAGTGTAGTATAACCATTCCTGCATACCTTCGCCCTTATTAGGTATATATGCAGGAATTCCATACTGTCCTTGCATCGCATAAACGTAATTTGCAACATCGCCTTGACGTTTTTTAAGCTGCACCCTACTGGTTAGATAGTTTTTACTACCGTCTGGACCAAAAGGTAGATCAGGAGAACGACTTCGATCAAACCCATATCTACTCCAAAATCCATCATCAAAACTGACAGCGTTAGAGTCGTTTCCATTAGGATCGCCCACCCAGCCGATGATGGTATAATCAAAATCATCCACGGTTTTTTGAATTTGCACTCCGGTTCCCTCATTATGGAGCACATCTGCATCCACAGCAATGCCACCAGTCAGACTTTCAATAGTGGAAGCCCGGTTGTGCAGTTTTGCCATGCGGGTTCCTGCATCTCGACCAGTCAGTATCATGTTCCCTTGGCTTAGCAGGTCTGCACCGTCCATGTTAGCAAACAAATTACGAACATGGGCAAAAAGTATATCACCAGAAAAAATCAGACCTTTATTGGTAAGGTTGTTGGCAAACAGCTCTAACCCACCAAAACCAAGTAATGCACTGGAGGCACCAACAGTAATATCTTCTACCGCATCAAGCTCCAGCGTTCCCGCCGTGCTTACAGAGCTTTGAGCAAGGGAAACAGCATTCGCAGAAACCTGTGCATTGCCATCAAATACAAAATTCGTATCTATGAAGTTCAAGTCGTTGCTGAACGTGAATAAAGCACTCCCTCCTGCATAAAGGGCTACTTGTTGGGTCGTTCCCATACTTTGACCACTCACGTCCAGTATATTGCCTGCTCCATAGAAGCCTCCTGAAAATAGAGCAGAAGACAACACAGAAATGTTCAAATCTCGTCCAGCATATATGCTGCCATTGGTTGAACCTACATCAAGTCCTGCGACAGAAGTAATTGCTTCTCCTGTACTGTGCAATGTTGTGCTACTCAGGGCAATATCTCTTCCTGCCATAATAGTGGAGTCAGAAAGGGAAGAAACATCTGATGCTAACTTCACATCATGTTCAGCCAATATCTTGGAATTACTCAGGTTTAAATTCTCTGTTTGAACGGCAACATTTTGACCTTGCAAGGTTGTGTTATTGGTCAAAGAAGTTTCCATTGCTGCCAGTTCCGCCTTCAATCTAGCAGAAAGCAATGAACCATCACCAAATACGGTGGCAGAATCAGACCACATAAACAGGTTGTCACCCGCATGTATGGTAACTCTTTGTCCTTCAAGGTTAGCACCTTCCATGTGCAGGTCTTTTCCTGCAACCAACGCTTCATTTACTTTAACAGTATTCTCATTGGCTTTTACAACAAGATTATTCCCTGCCTTGGCAGCACGAACCGTCAGTTTACCTTCACTGGTAATATCAAGATCGTTTTCTGCTTGCACAAGCCCTTGCAAGTTAACCCCCACCCCTTTTTCAGTAGAAACCAAGGTTATTTTTCCAGCATACATACCACCAAGAGCGGAGGAGTCAATGGCTACAACGGGAGGTTGTGAGCCATCTGGTTGCAAGGCTGTAACTTTGCCTGTTTTAACTTCATACGTGTTTGCTCCAGCAACCACATTCAGGTCTTTGGCATATACCTCTGCATTAATTTGAGCCGCACGGCTGATGATATCAAAGCCGGTAACGTTGGAAGCGTTAATCCCCATTCCTTCAACGTTCACCGAGCCTTGACGTACATCAAGTTGTTGAAGGGAACCATCTGCACCCAAAACTGTCTTGCCGGTAGTTACCGTAGCTCGGTTTGTGTTCAGAAAACCACCACCATTAATGGTTACCCCATTGGGGTTGGCAAGAATAACGTCTGCCTTTTCTCCAAAAACCTCAATATATCCTTCAATATGAGAACGGTTGCTGCTAGTAACTTCATTGAGTATGGCAGAGGCAGAGCGACTGCCGGCTACGTTGGGGTTGCCAGCTACAATACCACCAAGCTGGGAAACACCAGCCTTGGCAGAGTTGTTAAGAATGGCTCCCTGGTTCTGCACATTAAAGTCTGAATACTTGTTGTGCGAAAGACCGGACTGATTGGGAGCTACAATGTTCACCACAGGGACGCCATTTTGGGCGGCATCTACACTTGGGCGGTTATTTGCATTTGCAGATGGGTCTGCCACAATACCCCCGGCAAAGGCAACAGGTGGCATAGCAAGCATAAAAATAAGAATACTGATAACAGTATGTTGCACAACGAGGGAAAAACACCGCATTAATTTCTTTGATAAGGAGGACAAAGACAGAATAAGAAACCGGTTTCGTTTCATCACTGAAAAACATGGTTTAGTTGAAGTATGGCAGGGGTAGGCTTGTTTGGTTGTCTTCATTGTTGATTCCTCGCTCGCTTATCTTTTGTTCTTTTTCAATTTATTTGGCATCTAAAATGTGTAACGCAAAGAAAAATAGATTTCTGTGTCGTTTTTATCAATATAAGAAGGGGCGTTTAATGGTTTGGAAGCCGTAAGGTCAAAGGCAAGGTCTCCTTGAGTACGCAGACCAAGGCTTACGCCATCTAGACTGCCACGTTCAAAGGGGTCATTTTTGTCTTTGATAATGTGTCCCAAATCGTATGCAGTGTACACCTGCATGTTGTTGAAAGGCATATATTTCAGAGTGTTTTCCCCAAAAGGAATATTCCATCCTGCTTCGTTGCGTACATAGCCACCCTGATCGCCTGTGGCACTTTCTTCATGAAAGCCACGCACAGAATTACGACTGCCAATGGAAATACGCTCTGCTCCATAAAGTGTGTGCTTGGTAAGCTGACCATATGCGGAAAGGTGGTAGTAAAAAGACTGCCCTTCAACTTCTATTGGACGATACCAGTAGACACTGCTGGAAAACTTGTGAAAATCCCCTCTGGGTATAGAGTGTCCATGATCTTCTTCCTCTTTAGTACCCAATATTGGCAAACCCTGTGTATGATCCAAAGATCCACCCAAAGAACCACCCAAGAAACGACGGTTATGACTCAATGAAGTGGTAAGAGTTGTTAAAACATAACTACTTGCTATGAGTTTCTCTTCTTCAATGTAATTTTTCACATCTCGGTTGGTTAAAGCAACGCTCAGGGAAGTTTTACTATCTGCATTACGGTACAACAAACGTTCCGCTTGTACGGAATGGGTATCCGTGGTTCCTGTTGAGGAATAGTCCGCATTCATGCCGTGAATGTTACTTTCATAAGAAAAACGGCTCATATTGGCAGAAAATGTCCACTTGCCCCAGGGAATTGAGGCGAAGGAGGAAAAACTCTGGTTGTGTCCCTCATTAGATCGGTTTTCCATAGACTGCTCTACAAGCGGTGAATCTGCGTTCCAATAAACGGCAAACTGGTCGCCAACACCCAAAAGATTGTCTTTTTCAAGGAACAGGTTATACTGCCACTCTCCGGAACTACGCTGACCAAGATTATCGACTCCACCGCCAAAACGCCATGAACGTTTTGGAGGGATTTTCACATTAACCACTGTGCCGCCTAATTTTTCCCCCGGTGCAAGTTCCATGGTCGCCTGTTGCGAAGGTAGACGATTCAGTTGGTCCAACCCTTGTTCAATGTCTCGCAAGTTCAGAGGCTTGCCTTCAAGCCCGGGGAAGGCCATATACCCTCGGTAGTAGTAATTTTTATCCCCCTCATTGATCAGAACTTTCTCTAGGGTTCCTTCCAAAATCAAAATGTCAAGAACCCCCGGCTCGTTGCTACTTGGCTTGACAAATGCACGGGCAGTTACATAGCCACGCTCAATATAAGCATTCGTAATATCTCGTAAAATATTATTCACCTGTGCCAAAGAAAGGCATTGGTTTTCGTATTTTTTCGTGATAACTGCAAGCGTACTGGGCGATATAAGAGTTGCCCCTTCAAGACGAATAGAATGAACCTCTACACACGGAGCATTTGCCTGTTCAGGTTCTTTTTCAAACTGCTTGGGTTGCAAACCAGGGCGTTCTGGGGCATTACGTTGAATAAATATCCCCCGGCGTAGCCGGGGGTTTTTCATATGCGCCTGTAAGGCTCTGTTGCTAGCTGCACCCTAACAGGTGCATAACCGTCTGGCAT
>NZ_FRDI01000011.1:50134-84751 GCF_900143255.1 Desulfovibrio litoralis DSM 11393 | reverse complement strand
CTTAAAAATCCATTGCAAAACTATTTTGTAATTAGTTTTTTGTTTAGTTTGTCTTTTTAAGTCTTGTCTTTTTAAGTTTAGCTGCGTCAGGCTTGCTTTTTTATTTTGATCATGTACAAAAAGAATACCTTTTTGTTATAATAAATCATATTTTTCAACGCTTAAAAAAAATCACAAAGCCTTTTGAACTTTTTCCTTTCAAGATTTTTTATATAATTTTATCATTAACCAGAATCATTTATCAATTAAATATTATGCAAGATATACAAAATAGCCCCTCGAGTGTTCCTATCGCAATAGATCGTGTGGGTATAAAATCATTGCGAGTTCCTATTTGGATAAAAGACCGTAGCAAGGGGCGGCAACACTCTGTTGCGACGATCAACCTTGGTGCTGATTTACCGGCATGTAAAAAAGGTACTCATATGAGCCGCCTTGTTGAAGTTATTGAAAACTGGGAAGAAGAGCTTGATTACTCTACGTTAAAAAAGCTTTTGGAAAACATTCAACAACGTTTACAGGCACATAAAGCCTATGTGAGTTTTATGTTTCCTTATTTTATGTCAAAACTTGCTCCGGCTACTCAAATCTCCGGCTTGATGGGGTATGACTGTGTTTTAACCGGGGAGTTAACTGAACACAAAAAACCAGTGTTTACGCTTACAGTTATCGTTCCGGTGATGACGGTTTGTCCTTGTTCCAAGGCGATAAGCGATGAAGGTGCCCATAGCCAGAGGGCCTTGGCAACGGTTTCGGTTAAACAAAAGGGCTTTGCTTGGATTGAGGAATTTATTGAAATTATTGAAAGTTCTGCATCATCTCAGGTTTATTCTATTTTAAAACGTGCCGATGAAAAAACAGTAACGGAAAACGCCTTTGCCAGTCCTTGTTTTGTCGAAGACGTTGTGCGTAATATTGCTTTAAAGCTGGCAGAACACAAACATGTTTCATGGTATAAAGTCGAGGTTGAAAGCTTTGAATCAATTCATGCTCACAACGCTTATGCTTATATAGAGTCAGAAAATTTAAGTGAATAAAATTCAGTAAAGTTTAAGCGAGCTTATTTGATTTGTTTGATTGCAAATTTAAGAAAATTAATTTAATTAAAAAAGAGTTTAATGTATATCTTTTGTTGTTTTTCAGATAACTTAAATTTTATTGCTCAGAATATAAAAACTTCGAGACTATGAAACAATAGACTCATCAAAAATCTTTCGCAAGGAAGACACTCTAAAAAACACAAAAAACCGAGCGTTATAATAGTCTTGGTTTAAGTGAAAAATACGTTATCTAAAAAAATGTGGTTATTTATAATATGAAATACGGTGTTTACGAACAAATATTAGGTATACTTTGTAGTGTGCTTGAGGGCTATTCGGCGGTTATTTTCTTACCGTCTATTGATGCTTCGGGCGTACCAATATTTAATCGTGATTCAACAGAAAACGAATTTAGCATTAATGCTTGGTTTAGCCTTGGCGACTCTATAGATTGTACTTCGAGAGTAAAAACGGGAAACGGTTTGGTCGGCTGGATAGTGCGTAGTCAAGAGCCTTTATTGATTCAAAACTATGATCGTCGTAAAAATTCTTTAGGATATTATTTGCGTAATGCCGATCAAAGTATTAAGGCGTTTATGGGTTGTCCTTTAAAGGGCGGAATTGGTGCATTGTGTCTTGATAGCAAAAGGCAATATTCTTTTTCTGAAAAAGATCAAAAGATTTTACAACTTTTTTCTGAATTAATTTCTGATATTTATATTCAAAATAATAATCAGGGGCGTTATCAAGAAGATGCTTCTTATTACCTTGCTTTATCCAAAATTTTACAGTTGCGAGGGAATGTTACGAGTTGGGAAGAGCATATATCAAAAATTTTAAGTTATACGCTTGAGGCAACGGGCTTTTCTTATGCTTCTTTTTGTGTTACAGATTCGGCACAAGAACGTTATTTTATAGAATGTGAAGTGCCAAAGCTTGTTTCCGATTCAAACAATTCGCTTGAGTTTCCTATCAATATGGGCTTGGTGGGTTGGGTGTTTAGAAACAATAACCCTGTGCATCACGGAGGGCTTGAGTCGGCTCCGGCTGCTCCGATGTATGGAAAGGGAACCTCGGCATATTTTCAAAGTCTGATCCTTTTACCGGTTACTTATCATAAAAAAGTTCAAGCGGTTTTTTGTTTGGCGTCGCCGAACCATTTGGACATTACTGAAAAGATGAAAAACTTTGCAGGTATGGTCGCTGATCAGCTTGGTTTGATTCTTGAAAATATATTTTTAAAGGTCTTGCTTAAGAATAATCAGAGGCAACTTTAGTATAAACCTTAACAAAAAAAGAAAATAACATGTTACGTCGTTTACTCCGTTTTTTTAGTAAAAGTCTGGCAATGGATTTGGGAACTGCCAATACATTGATCTATTCCCCAAAAACCGGAATAGTCCTTAACGAACCTTCGGTTGTGGCGTTAGATATAGAAAGAAACAGTGTGCTTGCCGTTGGTAAAGAAGCAAAAGAATTTTTAGGGCGTACCCCTCGAAGTATTAAAGCAATTAGACCTATGAGAGACGGAGTAATCGCCGACTTTGAAGTAACTAGGCAAATGATTTCTTATTTTCTGAAAAAAACAATTACAACTTATTCATTTGGAAAACCTCGCCTTGTTGTTTGCGTTCCCTCAGGTATTACTCAGGTTGAAAAACGAGCCGTTTTAGAAGCCGCAGGGGAAGCTGGTGCAAGAGATATTCACCTGATCGAAGAACCAATGGCGGCTGCTCTTGGTGCGGGTTTACCCGTACATGAACCAAAAGGTAGCTTGGTGGTTGATATTGGCGGAGGAACAACGGAAGTTGCGGTTATTTCTCTTTCGGCAATTGCTTATTCCGAATCTGTACGCATGGCGGGCGACGCTATGGACGCAGCCATTCAACGTTATTTTCAAAACGAATTGCAAATGCTTATTGGCGAAAATATGGCAGAACGCATTAAAAAAACAATAGGTTCGGCTTACCCTTTAAAAGAACAACTTGTTGTTGACGTTGCCGGAAAAGATATTATCAGCGGAACGCCAAAATCAGTCAGAATCTCTGATGGACATATCAGGGAAGCATTAGCAGAGCCTGTGAAAGTTATCTTATTATCTATTCGCAAAGCTTTGGAAAAAACTCCTCCCGAATTATCGGCCGATATTGGTAATAGTGGAATTTTATTAGCCGGTGGTGGTGCTTTATTGCAAGGCTTGAGTGAAGCTATTCACCAAGATACGGGAATTCCTGTTTTTGTTGATAACGACCCGCTTACTTCTGTTGTGCGTGGAACCGGTCTTACCCTAGAAGACCCGGGGTTGCATTCTAAAGTTTATGTCAGCTAGCTTGTTTGTTTTATTAATTATTTAAGCTGTTTATCAGAGCTATTTTAATCAGATTGTTGGAGTATATTTTTTATGGAGTTGCTTGTTGACCCGAGTATTTGGATAGGGCTTTTGACCCTTGTTGTACTTGAGGTTGTGCTTGGTATAGATAACCTTGTATTTATAGCTATTTTAGCCGATAAACTTCCGACACATCAGAGAGATAAAGCCAGAATTCTCGGCTTGGTGCTTGCGCTTGCCATGCGTTTACTGATGTTGTCTTTAATCTCTTGGCTTGTAACTTTAAAAACGCCGCTTTTTGATTTGTGGGGCTATTACCAACCATCGGGTAAAGATTTGATTTTGTTGGGTGGTGGTTTATTTTTATTATTTAAGGCGACGGTTGAGCTACACGAACGCTTAGAAGCCCCAACGTCTTTTCATAACCCTCAAAAAGGGCGTGTTTCATTTAGAGCGGTAGTTATTCAAATAGTTGCCCTTGATATGGTCTTTTCTCTTGATGCAGTTATTACTGCCGTGGGAATGGTCCAACATTTACCGGTTATGATGGCGGCGGTTATTATTGCCGTTGGAATTATGATTTTAGCCTCAAAGCCTTTGACCAGTTTTGTGTCTGCCCACCCCAGTGTAATTGTATTATGTTTAAGTTTTTTGTTGATGATTGGTTTTAGCTTGGTCGCTGAATCTTTTAATTTTCCTGTGCCTAAGGGATATTTATATGCGGCAATCGGCTTTTCCATCTTGATTGAGTTTTTTAATCAGGTGGCGAGTCGAAACTTAAAAAAACAAGAATCCAAACGTCCACTGAAAATGCGTACGGCAGAAACAATTTTGCGTTTTTTTGGAACAGGTGATACGGACTCAAACGAAGATAAAAACGAGTTTGATGCCGTTGATGAAGCTGAAAATAAAGCGATTCAAGCTGAAACTCAAAATATGCTTTATAGTATTTTAACTTTAACCGATCGTTCCGTTCGTTCTATTATGACTCCTCGTGCAGATATTGACTGGATTGATATAGAAGACAGTCTTGAAAAGATTCAACGTTTGGTAGAAAACAGCTCGCACAACTTTTTCCCGGTTCGCTGTAAAGATACTGATGAATTAATAGGGGTTATTAAAGACAAAGAATTGTTGGTAAAGATTAATTTTCACGCAAAAGCCAATAATAATATAGACTTAAAAACAATAGCTCACCCGCCTTTTGTTGTTCAAGAAAGCTTGGGCGTTTTGCGATTAATGGATTTAATGCGTCAGTCAAAAGAGCGTTTTGCCTTTATTGCCAATGAATATGGGGCGATTTTAGGAATAGTTACTCTTCAAGATATTTTTGAAGCGATCGCCGGAGAGTTTCCCGATGTTGGTGAAGACCCCGATATTTTTCAAGAAGCACCAAACGTGTGGCTTGTTGATGCGGGAACTGATTTACATAGGCTTGAATTTTCTTTGGAATCAGGGGTTTTTGTGGAAAATGCCGGTGATTACGTTACTCTTGGCGGTTTTTTAACCAAGCTTAAAGGTGAACTTCCCAAAACAGGCGAAGTTTTAGAGTTTGGCAACTTTCGTTTTGAGATCGTTTCTGCGAACAAGCGTAAGCTTGAAGAAGTAAAAATTACTAGAATTGTTCATTAAATTTAGAATTTAAAATTAATTTGTCAATTTATCATAGATACAGGAAAAAATATGCTCGCTATTATTGATTATAATGCAGGTAACCAGACCAGTGTACGCCGTGCTTTGGAACACCTTAAAATTCCATGCAAAATAACAAATAATCCTGATGAACTGTTTAATGCATCAGGAGTTATTTTCCCCGGTGTTGGTGCAGCCGGACAAGCCATGGATAATTTAAAATCTCGCGGTATGGATAAGGCAATTCAAGAGTTAATAGCAAGCAATAAACCAATTTTAGGTGTTTGTATAGGTTGCCAAATTTTACTTGATAAAAGTGCTGAAAACGAAACCCAAACTTTGGGTTTTGTAAAAGGCCAATGTTTGCGTTTTAGCCCTGATTTAAAAGATGAAAACGCCCAAAAAATTCGTATTCCTCACATGGGTTGGAACAAGTTAGAGCTTAAACAAAAAAGTCCTTTGTTTCATAATATTAGTCCTGATGCCGAGTTTTATTTCGTGCACAGTTATTTTGTAAAACCGCCACAAGAGTTGGTTTTAGCCACAACTTTTTATGGACAAGAATTTTGTTCGGTTTACGGACGTAAAGATTTATGGGCTGTACAGTTTCACCCCGAAAAAAGCGGTCGTCCGGGCTTACAGTTATTACAAAATTTTTATGATTATTGTGTAGGTGGTTTAAATGCTTAGTAAAAGAATAATTCCTTGTCTTGATGTAAGAAACGGAAAACTCACCAAAGGTATTAAATTTAAAGGCAATATAGATATTGGTTGCCCCGTTGAAACAGCTCGTCGTTATTATGAAGAGGGGGCTGATGAAATTGTTTTTTATGATATAACCGCTTCAAGCGAAGGGAGAATGGCTTTCCTAGAGGTAGTTGAAAAGGTTGCCGAGGAAATTTTTATTCCTTTTACCGTGGGTGGCGGAATTAATACGCTTGATGATATGTGGGCGGTTTTACTCGCAGGAGCGGAAAAAGTTTCCGTTAACTCCGGTGCGGTCAAAAATCCTGATATTATTAGCCAAGGGGCAAAACAATTTGGCTCTCAATGTATCGTTTTAGGAATGGACGTTAAACAAGTTGAAGTGAGTGCAAAAATTCCTTCGGGTTATGAGATTGTTGTACATGGTGGACGAAAATTTACGGGGCTTGACGCTCTTGAATGGGCGAAACATTGTGAAGATCTTGGTGCGGGAGAAATTTGTGTTAATTCTATTGATGCAGACGGAACAAAAGACGGGTATGAGCTTAAGTTAACTCGCAAAATAGCCGAAAAGGTTAATATTCCAATTATTGCCTCAGGCGGTGCGGGAACAGCCTTGCATATGCACGAAGCCTTAACGGAAGGTAAAGCAACGGCGGCTTTGATTGCCTCGATTGTACATTACGGAGAATATACAATTCCGCAATTAAAGAATGAAATTAGTGCCTTAGGCTCTAAAATGCGTATGGTTTGGTAGCTATAAGAAATTGTGTTTTTTATAGTGATAAAATAATTTTGATATTTTTCTGATTTATAAATAGTTTTTTGGAACTTTTATGTGTGGTTTTAGTCGTGGTATTAGCTTGAATTTGTTAACAATTTGTATAAGTATCTTATACATTGTTTTGCTTTGTGGTAATGCACAGGCTCAAACAGGACAGTTAAAACTTATGCAATCAGGCACTATGGACGAGGCTATTTCGCTAATTAGTGAAGACCCGGAAAAAGCGGAAGAGTTGTTAAAAAAAGACGATTCCCCTACGGCGTTGTGTTATCGGGCTTATTTAAGAGAGTCCGGCATGATCGAAGCCAAAGGGAAAGAAGATAGTGCCGAAGCTTTATTGTTATTGGCTCAAAGCAAGCTTCCACCCAATTTACAGGCACAAGCAACGGAAAAAACAGAATGGTCGGGCGCGAGTGAAACTTTAGGGCGTATTTTAACAACCTTATTTGTGTTGCATGTAAACAATATCAATACCCAAGTTTAAGGAAACGCTGGTTTATTGCGTTTGGCGGCGTTACCTCTCTTTTTTTGAAACAGTCGAGATTATTGTACAATCGTCTCAAAGTGGCTTTCGCCAGAAAGATACTTCGGAAAGACACTCCAAAAACTACGAATAAAGCCACTAGGTTGGCTTTGCCTGACAGTGGATTGGGGGCTTCGGGGGTATCCCACGAAACAAAAAGAAAATTAAATTTTCCTATAAAATGAGTAGTTTTTGTGTCTTAAAACGTTTAATATTATGTGCATACAGAGCATTAAACGATAATAAAAGCACGCAAAACAGATTTTTGTAATGGTCTTCAGTCATGAACGGAAGAGTCCGCTCTTGCTTCAAAAAAAACTTGTGCCAAATGAAATAACCGTGCGTTTCCAAAGTGCTATTTAATCAGTATTTTCTTAAATAAAGAGTAAAATTTATAATGCAACCATTAAAAGAATATAGCTCCAGTCTTAATATTTCAGTCGCCGGTTTAGATTTAGTTTTACATCGCCACAGCAACCTTGAAGAGTTGTGGAATCAAATGACGGAAGAAGAATTTACCAGTGATGAACGCATTCCTTATTGGACAGAACTTTGGCCGGCTTCTTTGGTTTTATCAGATTGGTTAAAGCAAAATTCAGAGCGTATTAAAAATACTAATTGTCTTGATCTTGGTTGCGGGCTTGGGTTAACTGCTTTAGTTGCCGCAAGCTGTAAGGCGAATGTTATAGGCATGGATTATGAAAAAGAAGCTTTAATTTATGCTAAAAAAAATGCCATAGAAAATGGACTTGATACGGTTACATGGACAGCTATGGACTGGCGTTATCCTGCGGTAAAAAAGCAGAGTTTAGATTATCTTTGGGGTGGCGACATTATGTATGAACGCCGTTTTGTTCAGCCTGTGCTTGATTTTTTAAGCTATAGTTTAAAGCCTAACGCCAAAGCCTGGCTCGCCGAACCCTCACGAGAAGAAATATTCGCCTTATTTAGACATTCGTTAGATCGGGCCGGTTGGCAATATAAAATAGTGCATACCCAAAAAATTCCGGCAATTTATGCTCAAGCCGTGCCTGTTTCCGTGCGTCTTTGGGAACTCGGCAAAAAGCTTTAATCGCCCCTATTTTATTGGACTTTGAGCGTTATTGCTTATATTATTTTGTAAATGAAATAAACTAAGAGTGTTGTTAAAATGCTCTTTATCTTTTCTCACAACCTAAATGAATATTCTCTGAGGCTTACACTCTTATGAAAACTTTTATTGTTATAATTATTATGTGTTTATTTAGCTGGTTATTTGTGAATGTTTCGAACGCTTTCGCACAAGTCGCCTGTCCCAAAACCCTTGAAGAGGCGAAAAAAGATAAGGTATATAGAGAAATATATAGACATATATATCACTTTGATCAAAAAGAGTATTCTTTAGAATGTATTTACTGGGAAAATGGAAAACTTGCAGGAGAAACACCATCTGTAAACGATAAAGTAGAAGGAACTATAAAAAGATATTACGAAAATGGTCAAATAGAATCCGAAATTCCATATATAGCCGGTAAAAAAGATGGTATTAGAAAAATTTATTACGACACTGGAGAAATTTTTTTGGAAGATCCATATGTAAGCGGTAAATTCTATGGAGTTCGCAAACATTATTACGAAAGTGGAAAAATTCAATCAGAAGACAATAATTTAGGAAATGGACAAATGCTTTGGACAAAATATGATGAACAGGGCAAAGTAGTTAGTGTGGTTGCATTTGTTAATTATGTGCCGATAGCTGGTATTTGTTACAAAACAAATGGAATTACAAAAGTTTTAACCGCTGACAAATTGCCAACTTATTTATTTGATAAAGAATTAATAAAACTATGTGAATAAAAATATATCTAGGAGAAAACTTTTATGAAAAACTTTATTGTTATAATTACTCTGTGTTTATTTAGTGTGTTATTGGTGAATTCCTCGAACGCTTTCGCAACTTGTAATATCAACTCAGAATCGGGACATGATGGTCTGTTTAAAATATATAACAAAGATGGTAAGCTTAAAAAAACAAATCCGTATATTGTTGGTAAGATAGCTGGAATTGAAACATTATATGATGAAACTTTGTCTGAAGGTGCTAAAAAAAATGGAGTTAATAAAGGCTATTATAAAAACGGAAAGCGCATGATTGAAGTTCCATATAAAGATGGTAAAGTAGATGGCGTTAAAAAAGTATATTATAAAAATGGAAAGATATGGTATGAGATTCCATATCTAGCGGGGAAAAAAGAAGGAATTTCTAGAATATATTACGAAAATGGAAAAATTAGTTCTGAAGCATTATACAAAAACGGTAAAGTAGATGGAATTGCAAAGTCATATCATGAAAATGGAAAACTTAAGCAAGAAATACCCTTTGATAAGCAAGGATTGTTAGATGGCGAGTTGCAAGTATATGACGAAAAAGGAAAAATAATTTTGGCTATTACATGTGTTGCTGATTCACCTGTGAGCGGTATTTGTTATAAAAAAGACAGCACAACAAGAGCTTTGACAAAAGAAGAGTTAAAAGATTGGCACAGAAGAGAGATTATGCCTAAATGCGATTAGTTTAAGTGAGTTGATGATCACAAAAATATATCTAGGATAAAACCTTTATGAAAAACTTTATTGTTATAATTATTCTATGTTTATTTAGCGTGTTATCTATTGATGTCCAAAACTCTTTTTCAGAAGACGCTTGTCCTAAAACTGTTGAAGAGGCAAAAAAAAATAAGAGCTATAAATGGGTATTGGGAGTTTTTCAGAAAGATATGGCTCTAAATTGTTATTATGACGATAACGGAAAATTGGAATCAGAAGTTTTACTGATGGGCTGGAAAATGGAAAGCATCGTCAAAAAATATTACAACAATGGCAATCTTAAATCAGAAGTTCATCTTGGACCATGGAATAAAACGGAGGGAACTTCAAGGTATTATTACGCTAGTGGAAAGCTTAAAGTTGAAACACCATATCTAAACGGCAAAATAGAAGGGCTTGTAAAGCATTATTATGAAAGTGGACAAGTTAAACAAGAAGCCCCATATACAGCTGGCATAATAAATGGTGTTATAAAAAACTATTATGAAAGCGGAACGTTGGAATGGGAAAGTCCGTATGTCAACGGACAAACAGAAGGCGTTATAAAACACTATTACACAGACGGCAAACTTAAAACTGAAACACCGTATGTAGGTTGCAAGAAAGAAGGCGTTTCAAAGCATTATTACATAGCCGGAAGGCGTGAAACTCCATTTAAGAACGATAAGCGAGAAGGTGTTTTAAAAGAATATTACGGTAATGGAAAACTGAGAGAAGAAACGTTATATGTAAATGATAAAAAAGAAGGAATTTCAAAATATTACTATATAAATGGAAATATTGAGCTAGAAACGCCGTATATCGCCGATCAAGAAAACGGTATTGAAAAAGAATATTATGAAAGCGGAACGATTAAACTTGAAGCTCAATATGTCGAAGGGCAACTGGACGGAGCTTGGACCATTTATTACGAAAATGGAAAAAAGCTTATGAGCGTAATTTATGATAAAGGTGTAGCTGTTAGTGGCAGTTGTTTTGATAAAAATGAAACAGCCAGAGTTTTGACGGATAAAGAATTAGAAGAATGGGATTGTTCTAACGAAATTCCTAAATGTGATTAGTTCATGAACTAACGAGAACAAGCAGGCTAAAAGATGAAAAGTGAGGCTTAACAGCTCTTTTCCTTAAGATTGTTATTTTGAAATTATTTGTTGCAAGCCAAAATACAGCATAAAATGTCGGGCAAATGTAATTGATATAAGCTATAGCCTGTTTAGACGAGGAGAGTACCCATGGACTGGATTCAAGGAATACAAAACGCTATTCGATATATTGAGAATAATATTTTGGAAGAACTCGATTATGATGAAATTGCTACACAGGCATATGTTACCAGTTTTTATTTTCAAAGGGCTTTTAGTGTTCTTTGTGGATTTACATTAGGTGAATATATCCGCAATCGTAGACTCACTTTAGCAGGAGTGGAGTTATCATCTGGTACAGATAAAATCATTGATGTTGCTTTGAGATACAGGTATGACTCACCTGACAGTTTTACAAAAGCATTTACCCGTTTTCACGGGATACCCCCTTCGTCTGCAAAAAAAGAGGGTGCAACTTTGAAATTTATTGCACCTCTAAAAATTAAATTTAAATTGGAAGGTGGTAATGTTATGGATTACAGACTTGAAACAAAAGAAGCTTTTAATGTGATTGGTGTTGAGAGAGGGTTTAACAGCGATACAGCGTATGCAGACATCACAAAATTCTGGTACGAACATTTTGAAAATGGAAATGGCAAATATATCTGTGGTATGTTCGGGATTTCCTACGGATATAATTCTAACACTCACATGTTTAATTATATGATAGCAGACAGTATTCAAGATAAAGGAAGCTTACCGGACGGCTTTATTACAAAAGAAATTCCTGCAAAAACATGGGCAGTTTTTCCTGTCAAAGGAGCAATACCTAGTGCTTTACAGGAAGTTAACTCTAAAATATGGAGTGAATGGCTCCCAAACTGTCACGAATACGAATTAGATGGAAACATAAATATTGAGATGTATTCAGAAGGCGATATAAACAGTACGGATTATTACAGTGAGATTTGGATACCTGTTAAAAAGAAATAGTATACATATAAAATAAATAGTAGCCACACTTAATAAAAAATTGAGTGTGGCTATATTAATGTTGTAAGTATTTAACAGAACGTATAATGGCAGAACTTAACGCTTAGTTTTGCCATCGCTTTTTGATTAAAATGAAGAAAAAACGCAACTTCAAAACCGATAAGCTCTTAGCGTGGTTGCACAAGAAAAGTGTATGCAATATTACTGCATAAATTAAGATAAAATGACTTAATTCAAGACTAAGTTATTGTTTTACTAACTTGTTAAAAAACGAGATTAAGCAACACGTATCTTTTTAGTGGTGCATGTGGTCGGCTTTTTTAATGCGATAAAAAGCAACGCCGACAATTACGCAAAAATATACAAAGATAAGCCCCACTCCTACAAAACCTTGTGTGGTAGAGTGCATGGCGTTAGAAATCAGTTCGTTTAAAGTATACATAATTCACCTCGCAAAGGTTATCGTCTTTTATCTATTATTGAGTCAAGCTTGCATAAAAGTCAAGCAGGTATTGAGTAGTTTGTTTATATACTTTGATTTATCTGGGATCAGGTCTGTAATTTTGCTCTTCGCTCGAAGGGGGAGCCGGGGCGTTTTGTGTCAATGTTTGCGGGATATCAATAGATTCTTGAAGCGTTGAGTTTGTGTTTAAAGCAAGACTCTCAGCAGAACCTTTCGGGCTAGTTTCGTTTGGCGGTAGAACCTGAGTTTGATCTATGTTAGAAAAGAAACCCGGTATACCAAATTGTCCTGTTTGGTTTGCTCCCTGTGGGAGTTGTTGGGTTGAGGTATTGTTTGTTGATTTTTTTTGTTCTAAATTTTGTGGTTGTGAAAGCTGTAGACCGGTTGGTGGAAAGCTTTCAGGTTTTTTCTGTTGTGCTTTGGGTTCTTCTGACTTAGGGGTTGTGGCATTGGTTGCAACACCAATTTGTGGGGTTTCAAGCGTGCTGATTGCTTGTTTATTTCCATCATCGCTTAACCCTTGAATGTTTTTGTTATCAATCGGTACGGGCGTATCTTTAATACTGGTTGGATTTTGGGTGCTTATAGTCGAAGACGCAAACGGATTGGGTATAAGTTGTGCGTGTTTGCTTTCAACTCGAGCCTCTTTTACCCCGCCTGTTGTGGGCATTCCGCCGATACTTTGCGGAATAGCATCTTCAAACATTGAATGTTCTTGAGTTTTGGTATTTGTTTGTTCTGTGTTTTGTGGTGCTAAAGGTCTTGTTTCTTCTTTTGGTGCTGTGGGTGTGGTGCTGTTTGTATTGACCTGTGGCGTTGTCTGTTTAAACGGAACGATCAAGCTATTGTCTTGGTTGTTGCTTTGGGCGAGACCAACGTTTGTGACTGAGGCGAAAGCGTCTTTATTTGGTGGCGGAGCTTGCGGAACTTGGAATGCCAAAGGTACAGACGGTGCAAGAGTCGCAGGCGTATTGGTATCTGGTTTGTTTTCAAGAGTTTTGGCATAAAACTCTTTTGGGCTTACGCTTTTTGTATCAGGAGTTGGCGTTACAACTTTAGTTGTTGTTTCGGTTTTTGTTTGATCAACTTTTTGAACTGATTTAATGGTCTTTTCAGCCGTTTTCGTTTGTGTTTTGGGGTCAACTTTAGTTTTCGTTGTTTTTGATACAACAGCGTTTTTTTCTTGCTCTTTGGGAGCTGTTTTTTTAGTTGGGGGAAGCTCTTTTTTAATGTTTGTTTCCGGTTTTGTGGTTTGTTTGGTTTCCGGTGTTTTGGGTGCAACGGCTACAGTCTTGGTTGTTTTTCTGGGCTGTATTTTTTTACCTTGAGTTTGAGCCGTATTGTTTATTGTATTATTTTGAGGTGGTGTTCTTTGAATATCTGCCAATGCGTTATTAAGAACGCTTTGTTGGGTGGCTGTTAAACTTGTTCTGTTATTTTGAATATTACTACGTTGAAACACGGGGGCGGTTTTTCTTTCTCCGCCGATATTGGTACAAAATGCAACAATATCAAAGCTATTTAAGTAAGTTGTCGTAGCTTCTTTACAACCTTGACGAAAATAAATATGCGTCCATTTATCGTCGCAACGCTGAAATTGTGCTGTGGAAATTTGGGAAAAATTTAAACGATTTAAGGTTGTTATACAGTTCTGTGTATTGCTGAAATTGCGATTGCGTTGGGGCATTTTGGAAGTCATCATCTGCAACCCTTCGTAGCAACCTTCTATAGTCAGAGCCGCCAAGCTTGTGTTGGCATTGCATTGGTCAAGGGCGGCTTCTATTGCCGGACTGTCATTAAAAACAAACGCCATACTCGGTTTGGCTTTGCTAAAAGAAAGCACAAGCAGGCATAAAAAAAATGTTAACAGTTTAGCTTTATTCATAACAAACTCCAAAACAGAAATAAGTTTTTAATCAGTGTATTTAATATGTTGAATCTGATAAAAAGGTTAAGAGTAAACAATAATTAATTTAGCCGGTTATTATCTTATGGACTGAAAAAAATATTTAGTGTATCATTACTGACCTTAAGAATATTTTAAGAGTGCAAACCTGCTTATAAGCAGTTATCGGCAGAAAATTAATTTGTATTAGAGCTTTATTGGCCGAGATTATTTATTTTCTTTTTTAGGTTGTTGAAAATGATATTTTTAGTTGTTTCAGATTTACACGGAGCAGTGGAAGCTGCTGATATTATTCCTGACTTACTTCAGATGCATAAAGCAGATACTTTAATTTTGTTGGGAGATTTGTTGTATCATGGACCTCGTAACCCCATGCACCCAAGCTATGAACCCGCAAAAACCGCAGAGTTGTTAAATAAACTTAGCTGTCGAATTATTGCCGTTAAGGGTAATTGTGATGCTAAGGTTGATCTGTCTTTATTAGATTTTCCTGTTGCCAATGATTTCAGTTGGCTATATTTAGAAAACAAAGCCGTGTTTTTGACTCATGGCGATGTTTATCTTCCCAACCCACCGATTAAACAAGGCGATATTTGTCTTTATGGGCATACTCATATCCCCGAGGCAAGCTATAGAGGCGGGGCATATTTTTTTAACCCCGGGTCTATTGCAAAGCCCAAACACGGATACGCTCAAAGTTATGGCGTTTTAAAGCCCAATTTGTTCTCTGTGTTTAATTTGGATGGCGAAAGTTTTTTACATAGCGAATTTTAAACAAAAATTTATAATACCTTAGTTTAAGAAAAATAAAAAATGACTTTAACCTTTAAAAAAGAATTAAATTATGAGTAGAGAAAGAACCCAAGAAAGAACAAAACGCATAGAATATGTTTTATCAAAACGCCAACCCGACTTAACTTTAGTTTTGGCAAACGTGCATGACCCTCATAACGTATCTGCGATTTATCGTAGTGCCGATGCGTTTGGTGTTGAAAAAATTCATTTATATTATACTGATACGCCTTTTCCTACTTTGTCGGGAGTTTCTTCGGCTTCGGCAAAAAAATGGGTCGATACCCAGCGTCATGATGATGTTAAAGAGCTTGTTGCTAACTTAAAAAGCCAAAATATGCAGGTTTTGGCAACAAGTTGCACCCCGAGCGCCAGACCTTTAAGCAGTTTTGATTTAATCAAGCCGACGGCGATTATTTTGGGAAATGAACACAGGGGCGTTGACCCTGAGTTTACTGGTGTTGTTGATGCTGAAGTTTATATCCCGATGTATGGAATGATTCAAAGCTTTAACGTTTCCGTTGCGGCGGCAATTATGTTGTCTGAGGCTTCGCGCCAACGTTTGGCGGCGGGAAAATATGATCAACCTCAATATTCCGAGGCTGTGTTACAAGAAAAAATAAGAACTTGGCTTGAAAAATAAAAGTAAATAAAAACAAAATCTTAATGTTTAATCCTTTAATGTTTATCCTTTCAAGTTTTTAATGTTGTTTGTGTAATTTATTAAAATGATTATTGTTTTATAGGGTTGTGCAATGAATATGAATATTCTTGCTTAAATTTTTTTTTACGTTTAAAGTTATACAGTTTTTGTAGAGGTTTTTTGCTGTCATTTTATTAACAACCTTAATGAGAGGAGTCGTTTTATGATGCTTAAAAGTTTTTTTGCCGGTTTGATGATGACTGTTTTTTGTGCCGGAACTGCTTTAGCCGGAGATACAATTAAAATGGGTGTTTATCTTCCATTGACCGGACAAAATGCGTTTGGTGGAGAATTGGAACTTGAGGGTATTAAGCTTGCTCACAAGTTATACCCTGAAATTTTAGGGAAAAAAGTAGAACTTATTATCGTTGATAATAAATCTGATAAGGTCGAAGCCGCAAACGCAGTTAAACGCTTGACCGAAAAAGATAAAGTTAACGCCATTATCGGAACTTATGGTTCTTCTTTAGCTATTGCCGGTGGTGAAGTTGCTGAGAAAGCAAAAACTCCGGTTATCGGAACTTCTTGCACCAACCCGCTTGTTACCATGGGTAAAAAGTATTACTTCCGCGCTTGCTTTATTGACCCTTATCAAGGTGCTGCCGCTGCAACTTATGCCGCTAAAAACTTAAATGCTAAAACCGCCGCTATTTTGATGGACGTTTCTAACGACTATGCTGTTGGTTTATCAGGATTTTTTGAAAAATCATTCAAAAAACTTGGTGGAAAAGTAGTATCAAAAGCACAGTATAGCTCAGGCGACCAAGACTTTACCGCTCAGTTGACTGAAATTATTTCTAAAAAACCTGATGTTGTATTTATTCCCGCTTATTTTGCCGAAGGTGGTATTATCATGAGACAAGCTCGTGATCTTGGTGCTACTTTCCGTATGATGGGTGCTGATGCTATGGATAACCCTGAAACCGTTGCTATTGCCGGTAAAGCCGCCGATGGTTTCCTCCATACAACTTTCCCTTATGATGCCGCCGCTACCGATAGTTCTCCGGAAGCCAAGGCTTTTACTGAAGCTTGGAAAAAAGCTTATCCTAAAAAAGAAGTTAACGTAAACGCCGCTTTGGGTTACACAAGTTATATGATGTATGTTGATGCCTTTAAACGTGCGGGTTCAGACGAACCTACTGCTGTTGCCAAGGCTTTGGAAGCAACCAAAAACTTGCCTACTCCTTTGGGAAGCTTAACTTTGAATGCTTCTCATGATGCCGAAATGCCTGTTGGTGTTATCGAAATTCAAAATGGTAAGAGAGTATTCGTAGGTACTGTTCAGCCTGAAATGTAGTTAATATGTTTTAAAAAGTCGTTTGCCTTATGAAATGATGAAACTTGGTCTTTTTTGTTTCATAAGGCAAGGCTTTTTTATTTGAACGGTTGTTTGTTTTATCTTTGATTTAAGTCTCTTTTTTTATAATAAGTTATATTAATTTATTTTTTTGTTTAAATTAACATCAGGATTATATAGCATATGGAAAGTTTTTTGGAGTGGTTTTCGGCACACCTTAATTTAATGTCTCCAACCGTATTTTTTCAACAGTTGCTGAATGGCTTGATGTTGGGTTCGCTTTATGGTTTGGTTGCTATCGGCTATACTATGGTTTATGGTATTTTAAGGCTGATTAACTTTGCTCATGGCGATATTTTTATGCTTGGGGCATATTTTGTATTTTTTATGGGAATGCCTATTGTCTTTCCGAATGAGGGAATGCTTTGGTTCTTTTTACTTTGTAGTGTCATTACTTTAATTATTTGGTTTTTTAGTAGAAAACGTAATATGATAACTACACAATCTTCTCCTAGCCTTGGTTCTCGCTCTTCAAAAATTTATCTTTTTTGTGTTGTATTGTTTTTGATTGCCGGATTTGCTTCTTATACTCTAAATATGTCGATTTTGCTGCCTTGGGCTTTAGCTGTAATTCTCGCAATCATTTTTGCTTCGTGTTGTGGGGTGATTGTTGAAAAGGCCGCATATAAACCCTTAAGAAACGCACCTCGTATCTCTGCTTTAATTAGTGCCATTGCCGTATCTTTTTTAATAGAAAACCTTGCTCTTGTGTTGTTTAGCGGTGTGCCAAAGCCTGTTTATCAGCCTGAATGGTTGGTAGACTCGATTAAATTTTCCGGTTTTAGCATTTTACCGATTTCTATTTTAATTCCTTGTGTTTCTTTGAGCCTTGCGGGTTTACTTTTATGGATAGTTTATAAAACCAAACCCGGTTTGGCTATGCGAGCGATTTCTAAAGATATTGAAACAACCCGTTTAATGGGCGTTAAAGTAAACCAAATTATTGCTTTGACTTTTGCTCTAGGTTCCGCTTTAGCGGCGGCCTCCGGGATAATGTGGGCGTTACGCTATCCTCAAATTCACCCGTTTATTGGTGTATTACCCGGTTTTAAGGCTTTTATCGCCGCTGTTTTTGGTGGAATTGGTTCTATCCAAGGGGCAATTGTCGGTGGCTTATTCTTAGGTTTTGTAGAAATTATGACAGTAGCCTTTTTCCCGAGCCTCTCCGGTTATCGTGATGCTTTTGCGTTTGTCTTGCTTATTGTTATTTTATTAATTAAACCCACCGGACTTATGGGTGAAAAAATAGAGGATAAGATTTAATGACAGATTCAAAAATTCGCTTATTATTAAATATTTTTAGCGTTATATTACTTTTTCTAGCTATTTATTGGGCGGAAAAGTTTCTTGATGGTTATCAAATACAAGTTATTAACTTGATTGCTATAAACGCTATTTTAGCTATTTCGTTAAACTTGATTTATGGATTTACCGGGCTATTTTCTTTAGGACATGCCGGATTTATGGCGATTGGTGCTTATGTTTCGGCTTTGCTTATTTTAACGCCGGCACAAAAAGAAATGCTTTGGATTTTAGAAGAAGTTGTTTGGCCTATTTCGGTTATCCAAGCTCCATTTTTTGTTTCGGTTGTTGCCGGTGGTTTAGTCGCCGCTTTGTGTGCCTTTTTTATTGCCTTCCCTGTTTTGCGTTTGGGGGGCGATTATTTAGGTATAGCGACTTTGGGTTTTGCTGAAATTATTCGTATAGTTATTACTATGTCAAATTCTGTTACCAACGGTGCTTTGGGCTTAAAGGGTATTCCCGATTATGCCAATGTTTGGTGGAACTATATTTGGCTCGTTATCGCCGTATATTTTATTGTTAGAATATTAAACAGTAACTTTGGTAATATTTTAAAGTCCATTCGAGATGATGAAATAGCCGCGAAAGTTATGGGAATAAACGTTTTTCGTTATAAACTGTTGTCGTTCTGCATAGGGGCTTTTTTTGCCGGAGTCGGCGGCGCATTAATGGGTAGCTTGATTACAACTATCGACCCTAAAATGTTTAACTTTTTATTAACGTTTAATATTTTGATGATTGTTGTTGCCGGAGGGCTCGGCTCTATAACGGGCAGTATTGTAGGCAGTATTTTGATTACTATTTTACTGGAATGGTTGCGTTTTGTCGAAGCACCAATGGATTTATCAATCTTCACAATACCGGGTATTCCGGGCATGCGTATGGTTATTTTTTCACTCGCCCTACTCTTTATTATCTTGTTTAGACGTAAAGGTATTTTAGGAATGCGTGAATTTAACTGGGATTGGCTTCTGAAAAAGCAAAGTTCAGCCAGCTTAGTTAAAGGAGATAACTAAGATGAGCAATATCCTTGAGCTAAATGACGTAACTATTCGTTTTGGCGGAATAACAGCCGTTAAAGAACTAACCATGAATGTTCCTAAAGACAAGATAATCGGCTTAATCGGACCAAATGGAGCAGGTAAAACAACAGTTTTTAACCTTATCAGTGGTTTTTATAAGCCTACTGAGGGTGAAATCTTCTTTAAACAAGAAAAAATATCTGAAAAAAGTACTCACGAAATTTGCGGGCGAGGGGTTGCTCGAACCTTCCAAAACATTCGCCTTTTTACTAACCAAACAGCCTTAGAAAACGTTATGGTTGGCGGGCATGTTAGGCGAAAATATGCTTGGTGGACTATTCCTTTATGCCTTCCCAGTGCTATGAAAGAAGAAAGAGAGATTAGACGCAACGCTTATGAACTCTTAGAGCGATTAAGTTTAGCAGAATATGCCGACGAACTTGCTACCTCTCTACCTTATGGGGCTCAAAGACGCTTGGAAATAGCCAGAGCTTTGGCGACTCAGCCTAAATTGTTATTGCTAGATGAACCTGCCGCCGGAATGAACCCTCAAGAAAGTTTAGAATTGCTTGATTTTATTAAAGAAATTCGCTCTGAGTTTGATTTAAGTATTTTGTTAATCGAACATGATATGAAAGTAGTTATGGGCGTTTGTGAACATATTTGGGTGTTGGAATATGGTAGCTTAATTGCTAATGGCAACCCACATGAAATACAGAAAAACCCTGCTGTTATCGCCGCTTATCTTGGTGATGAGATTAATGAACTTTATGAAAATGAAAAGGAAGAACAATGCTGCGTATAACTGATCTGCATGTATGGTATGGCGGGATTCACGCTGTAAAAGGCATTTCTTTAAATATCCCCAAAGGTCAGATTGTTACTTTAATTGGTGCGAATGGTGCGGGAAAAAGCAGTACGGTGCGCGCTATTACGGGCTTGGTTAAACAGGTTTCCGGCGAGATTAATTATAAGCGTCCCAACGGCGAAAATATTAAGCTGTTGTCAAATACTATGGTAATGCTACCTGAAGATATTGTTAAAGTCGGAATAGCCATGAGCCCTGAGGGACGACGTATTTTACCTCACTTAACCATTGAAGAAAATTTACAGCTTGGGGCGTATATTCGTAATGATAAAGAAGGCATCTTAAAAGATATGGATTGGGTTTATACTCTCTTTCCACGTCTTAAAGAAAGAGCCTGGCAAAAAGGCGGAACTTTATCAGGCGGAGAACAACAAATGCTTGCCGTGGGTAGGGCGTTAATGAGTAACCCCGACCTATTGATTTTAGATGAACCTTCTTTGGGCTTAGCACCTATTTTAGTGCGTGAGCTGTTTAATACGATTTGTCAAATTAACGCTATGGGAAAAACAATTTTGTTGATTGAACAAAATGCGTTTGCTGCCTTGCATATTGCACATCGAGCCTATATTCTCGAGGTTGGTTCTATAGTCCTTGAAGGCGAAGGCAAAAAACTTTTGACCGACCCAAAAGTAAAAAGTGCTTATCTTGGCGGTTAGTTCTTGGCGACTAGTTCTTGGCGAATATTTTTTTGAGACTATTGTACAATAGGTTCAAATTGGCTTCATTCATGAATACATAAAATGCCCAAATAAAGTAAAAACTAAACTTTATTTGGGCATTTTTTATAACTTATATCTTGGGTTTAAACAGGCACAACGATTTGAGTCAATATTTCTTCAGGCTTTACTACATCAGGGTCGTTTAAATATATTTCACGAATAGGGCCATTTTTTACTTTTTCATTTCCATTAATCCAAGTAAAAAGCTTACAATAGCTAGGTTCTGTTGTATTATACGGACCTTTGTGAATAATACTTGCACCGCCTTGAACAGCCTCTATGGTTTTTATTTTATCTTTTAGCTTAGCTATATTAGGAGAAACAGGCAGGCAAACTTCAGTATCAATATGTTTAGGATCAAAATCTTCACAGTAATATAAAGCAAAAGGTGGCGCCATCATGGCGGCTTCGGCTTCTGTTAGTTCGTTAAGTAAATCAGTAAATACTTTTCCCATATCTTCGGCTATTGTTTCTAAACTTGTGATAAAGCGTTTTGAAATCACTGTTGTAGCCGGTAAGTCTAAAATGGTAATATCTTGATTCATTATCTATCCTTTAAAATGTTAAGTAATAGGTTAAAATTAAACAAAAAAATATTTAACTATCTTATACAGTTTATATTTTTTGTATATAAAAAGTTTTGCAGAAAAAACTACCATTTTTTAGTATTTTATGTTTTATAAAAATATGCTATTTATTAAAAATAACGCAATGCTCTTAAGTAGGAAAAAACAGTGCATAATCTATTAAAAAAAATAAGTTTAATTTGTATATTTTTACTGCCTTTATTAACAACTTCTTGTGCCAGAGAAAAACAAGGCGTTGATGCAGGATTTCCCGGTTCGAATCAGAAAGCAGTCAACTTAAATGTTAAAATAGATAATCCCTATCCGCCAATCCCTATTGTTTGTAAGGATTTAAAAGATTATCCTCAAGACTTACTTTATTTTGCCAAGCACAATAAAGGTTATAACCTCAATGCTCCTTTAGTGAGTTTTGCCGAACAGTTATCGCATGATGAAAAAAGCAACCAGCGTTTTTTGCGTGCTTGGAAGGATTTAAGCAAGTTACCACCAGCTAAAGAAATATTTATAGGACAACGCTATTTAAACCCAAAGCGTGGCTTTGATAAAAACAAACAGCCTTTTTCTTTGGCTACTTGGGCAAATTTAGAGGCAAATTGCAATGTTAAAGCCTATCCTGCTCGCACCTTTAATGCAATCACCGTTAAAAATACGCCTTTAAGGTTGATGCCCACTTATGATCCATTTTTATTGAGTCCAAATGTATATAGCGACGGAGCTCCTTTTGACTACTTTCAAAACTCCATGCTTTGGTTAGGCACGCCCGTTAAAGTCTTGCATTTAAGTGCTGATGGACATTGGGCTTTGCTTTCAACCCCGGCTGCCAGTGGTTGGACCTATGTTGAAAATATCACTGAGGTAGATGAAAGTTTTGAAGCAGAATGGCGAAACAGTAAATGGGCGGCGGTGATTCAAGATCAAGTTCCTTTAAACTTTGAGAACAAAAAAATCCAAGAATTTGGCGTAAAAGCACAACTCGGAACAATTTTACCTATCGCAAAAAAGGGACATAAAGGTTCGTTAACCCTTAAAGTGCCTGTTAAAGGCAGTGATGGAAAAGCAAAAATTGCTTTAGCTAACTTTCATGGAGACGAAGCTGTTGTAAAACCTTTGGCTTTAACTCCGAATAATATTGCCAGAGTCGGAAACGCCATGATTGGTCAGCCTTATGGTTGGGGCGGCTATAAAGAACTGCGTGATTGTTCGGCGACCACTAAAAATCTTTATGCGATTTTTGGTATGTGGTTACCTCGAAATTCTGCCGCACAAGCGAGCTGGGGCAAGGTTATTAACCTTAAAGGTATGACCGCTCAAGAAAAAGAAGCCATTATCGCCAAAGATGCTATTCCGTTTAAATCTTTAATCTGGATGCCGGGGCATATTGGCGTTTATATTGGTAACCACCCTAAGACTAAGCGACCTGCTTTTTTTCATAATGTTTGGGGAATTCGCATGAAATCAGGTTTGAATTCCGTTCAAGTCAACCCTGAAACCAACGAAACTTTAAATGAAGAAAATGCCGAAGATAGTGATACTTGTGATGTAAATATTTTTAACGGGCGTTTGATTATTGGGCGAGCTGTGGTTAGTTCTTTGGCTCCGGGGGCGGAGTTGCCTCAAGTTGCGAGTACTAATGGCTTATTAGACCGCATTGAGCGTATTGTGATTTTACCTGAGGTGGAAAATAAAACCCCTGTGGTCAGCAAAAAAGCTGTTTCCAAGAAAAAAAGCAAGAAAAAAACTAAAGGCAATAAAGCCAAAAGCAGCAAAGCTAAAAAATCCCAAAAAAGCTCAAAGAACAAAAAAACTAGCGGCAAAAAGAAATAAAAAAATGGAATAAAAAACCAGTGAATAGTATAAATAAAAAATATCTTTGCATTTGTTTGAGCGAATTGTCTAGTTATGAATAAGCCTGTTTTAAAACATACTTTCGCTTTAATTACGCATGGTTGCAGAGTTAACCAGTATGAGAGCGAAGCCATTATTGAAGCGTGGCTTAAAGCCGGTTGGAGTCAAGTTGAGCCTGATGTCGCTGAGTTGATTGTTTTGACGAGTTGTGCAGTAACAGCGAGAGCGGTCAGTTCAGCTCGTAGGGCCTGTTTAGCCTTACATCAAGCAAATCCGCAAGCTAAAATGATTTTTACGGGCTGTGCGGCGACTTTAGAAGAATTCATGATTTTATCAGGCGATAATATTAATCAAGATAAAAAAATAGAACAGCCCCTTTTAAAAACGAAATTACATGCGAGTTTAAGGCCGGAAGAAAAAGATTTATTGCTAAAACTCCCTGAACTTGATTTTAATTTGCTTGAAGCTCAAAAAACAAGAAGAGAGCTATTTGAAAGTCAAAATAAAAATGCTTTGGGACAAAGAGTTGACCTGCCTTTTCCTGCATTTAAAATGCATACACGCCAACGCAGTCGGGCAACGATTAAAATTCAAGACGGCTGTTCTCACGGTTGTGCTTATTGCATTGTGCCTTTTACTCGTGGGGTAAGTCGTAGCCGCGAGTTTGATGATATTATCAATGAAGCCAAAGCCTTAGTG
This sequence comes from Desulfovibrio litoralis DSM 11393, assembly GCF_900143255.1. Classification (NCBI taxonomy): domain Bacteria; kingdom Pseudomonadati; phylum Thermodesulfobacteriota; class Desulfovibrionia; order Desulfovibrionales; family Desulfovibrionaceae; genus Desulfovibrio; species Desulfovibrio litoralis. Next base: position 60,814 of record NZ_FRDI01000011.1, on the reverse strand, counting down.
AACGGCGGTTTAAGCGAAATAGTTTTAAGCGGTATTAATTTAAGACAATTCAAGCCGAGTTTATGGCAGTTAATTCCTCAATTAGAACAGGCTTTAGTTGAATTTAAACCGGAAAAAACCTTGCGTATTCGTCTTAGCTCGCTTGACCCGGCTCAACTTACCACAGAAGCCCTTGATTGCATTGCAAACAGCAGGATTTTAGTTCCACATTTACATTTGTCTTTACAAAGTGGTTCTGCCGAAACTTTAGTGCGTATGAAGCGTGGGCATTATCAACCTGAACAAATTAATGATTTTATTGAAAAAGTTAGTCAAATTTGGTCTGTCTTTGGTCTTGGTGCGGATATTTTAGTGGGCTTTCCCGCTGAAACAGAAAGGGAATGGCTGGAAAATATGTGTTTTATTGATAAGCTACCGTTAAGTTATGCCCATGTATTCCCTTATTCCAAACGCCCCGGAACTTTGGCGGCAACTTATCCGAATCAACTTAAAAAAGATTTAATTAAAGAACGTGCGAAACAGATGCGTGATTTAATTGAGTTAAAAAAACAAAGTTTTTTAAAGCGTCTGTTTGATTTAAAAATAGCTCAGGCACTTGTTTTTGAATTAAATTCAAGTCAACTCGATAAGCGAAACGGAAAAAAAGGCGTGAGTCAGTTTTTTGTTGATTGTTTTTGGGAAAGCAGTAAACAAGAACAGATGGCGTTTGAAAAAACTTTTGGTATTGCAAATATAATACAGACCGAAATTATGCGGATAAACGACGAGGTTTTAATTGTTAAGCCTCTTGATTAATTAATTTTTTAACATTATAATTAAATTGTGGCATCAACACTTTTTACTTTTAACGGAGTTAAATATGTCAGCAGTTGCAAAAAATATTCAAGAAATTATTAAAAATGCATCATGGATTCGTCGCATGTTTGAAGCAGGTATTGCTTTAAAAAAAGAATTTGGGGAAGAAGCGGTTTGTGATTTTAGCTTAGGAAACCCCGACCTCGCACCACCTGAAATCATTGCTAAAGAATTAAAACGCTTGTCGGAAAATGCGACTAAGCCGTTTGCTTTCGGATATATGCCTAATGCGGGCTTGCCTGTTTTGCGAGAAGCGTTGGCAAAACACTTAAGTAAAGAACAAGGTGTTGAATTAACTGCTAATGAAATTATCGCTACTGTTGGTGCGGCCGGTGGTTTAAACACTATTTTTCGTACTATTTTGGAGCATGGAGACAAAATTTTAGGTATTTCGCCAAACTTTGTTGAATATGGTTTTTATGTAGGTAATTATGGCGGAGTTTTTGAAACAGTGGCTTCAAAACCTGATACTTTTGAGCTTGATTTAGAGGCGATTGAAAAAGCCTTAACGCCAAAAACTAAAGCTTTAATGATGAACTCACCCAATAATCCAACAGGGCAAATTTATTCAGCCGAAAGCCTAAAAGCCTTGGCCGCAATATTAAAAAAGAAAAGTGCTGAATTCGGTTATGATATTTATCTTATTTCTGATGAACCTTATCGTTTTCTCACTTATGATAATGCGATTGTTCCGCCAATTTTAAGCATATATTCCGCCTCTATGGTTGTTAACTCTGCTTCTAAAAGTTTATCTTTACCCGGTGAACGTATTGGTTTTATTGCCCTTTCTCCATTAATGAAAGAAAGAGCCGAACTTATGGCGGGCTTAACTTTAGCTTCTCGTATTTTAGGCTTTGTAAATCCGCCGGTTGTGGGACAATATCTCATGTTAGCCGGCTTGGAATCGCAGGTTGATGCCTCTGTTTATGCTCGTCGCAGGGCATTAATGGCAGAAGTTTTAACCAAGGCAGGTTATGAATTTTTCATGCCGAAAGGTGCGTTTTATTTCTTTGTTAAAGCACCTAACGCTCAAAAAGGCAAATTAGGCGATGACGTGGCTTTTGTGAATGGACCTTTATTAAAAGAAAAAATATTGGCTGTGCCGGGTTCTGGCTTTAATGGTGCGGGTTATTTTCGCTTGGCTTTTTGTGTTGACGAAGCGGTTATTAAACGCTCGGAAGCCGGCTTTAAAAGAGCATTAGACAGCGTTAAGTAGTTATTTTTATATAGTTATGTAAACAAAAAGAAAAAGACCACGAGAGTTTGTTTCGTGGTCTTTTTGTATTATTAACATAAGGTTATTTTTTTCTGCGAAAAACCCAGTCGCCTTGATTATATCCGTCATTATAATATAAAAAACCGTTAAATATTGCCATGACTGGAGTATCATATGAGTATCGCCCTTTTATTGACAGAACACCTTTATCATTGACTTGTCTTAAACTAATTTCTTTATCATTCTGACCTTGACGTATAACTTTATTATTGTAAAAAGTTATGGCTACTTTGTTTCCACCAATAACTTTTATATTTACACTTAATTCTTTTGTACTTGCCGTCATGCCTTTTCTAACATCTTTCCATTCTCCGCCTGACGATGTTTTGTATTGTTCCATTGTTTTATCAATGTCAAAAACCCAATCGCCCTGTAGGGCTAAAACTTCCGGCATGGTGGCGTTTCTGTCATATTTTTCGAAGACAATAAAATCTTTTGTGGGTGGTGTTGTTCCCCAGTCAATAAGAACTGTGCGTTTGCCTTCCTTTTCGGGAAAAAAAGTGAATGTACTGATATCAACTTGTATGACTATGTTGTTATTTATAAGCTTAGGGTTTGCTATAGGGGTAATCGTTGTTAATCTGGGGTCTTCGTCCTCATCAGGGCATTCATAGTGAAAAGTATAAGTATTTTTTCTTGCATCTATCGTAAAGACCATACAGCCTATGGGGACAGACTCAACCATATTGTTTTTTCGATTATACTCATAAGTTGCTTTCATATCTGCTCGCCAACTGCCATCTATTTTTTGTAATAGATTGGAATTGTCGTCTGAATATGCTTGATTGACCGTCATAAAAAAACAAACAAGCAAAACAGCAATATTCATAAAACGAGAATATAAAACTGTTTTGCTTGTGATAGACATTATTTTTTTCTTTTTTTGTAATGTATAATTATATAACTATTGGTTTAAACAAAGTTTAATAAGCTCATTTGCATAACCATGGAAGATGACTTTAAAACTGCGTTATAAGCGAGTTGTTGTTGAGCCAAGCGAGTCATTAGTTCGCTTAAATCAGCATCTTCAATGGTGCTTAGTCCTTCTTTGCTAGCATCTACTCTAAATGAAGTGATGTAATCAATAGTTGATAGGCGTTCTGATCTTCCACCAACGTTAGCGGCGGCAGTCAGAATTTGGTTATGAGAAGTGTTTAAAGCTTCGAGTGCGGTTTGACAACCCTCTTGAGAGTTGGTTTCAAGAGCGGCAATAAAACGCCCAACAACTTCAAAAAGGTTATTTTCTTCGCCTTCTCCGGCAGGATATTTATCTGTGCCTGCTGGTAATTTATCTTTGATTGCCGGAATTGGAAAGGTCGGGTCAAAGTCCTCAGGCCTTCTACTTGGGCTATAAATACCGCCAAAAATATCTTTACCAATGTTGTTGACTCTTATTGATTCATCAGGACCGACTTCAAAAAAGATGTCGGCTCTTTCGGGGTGAATCATATATTGTGCGTTGATGTCGGTAGTTACAACAGGTTGACCGGCGGGAAAGTCTAAAAATCCACCGGGAACAGGCAGGCGAGTTTCGCCCGTGGCGTTAATCGGAGCAGAGGCTTTAATCCAATCTTTACCGTCGTTCATACTGTAAGAATAAGTTACTGTTCCGCCGCTTATTTCTTGAATTCTAACGGCTATATCACGTTCAAAAAATCCGCTCGCCTTGGCAGTAGAAACTCCCGCACTTGGATAAGAACGTACAACAGGTGGAAGATCGTTGGTATCACCGTGATAAACAGCTGTTGGACGAATATACATCCAAGTTCCGTTATTACTGTCTTTATCATTGGTTATATCTACGGAAGTAACGGTTGGGGCGTAAGGAACAGTCCCTGATGCGGAACGCATCTCTACTTTTCCACCGGCCGCAGGCAAAGTTAAAGCAAAAGGGTCGCTACTTGTGCCGGTTCCGCTTACTGTTCCGTCAATACTCCAATTTTTACCGCCGTCTATAGAATAACGGAATGTTGAACCGGTATTTAGTGGGCCATCAGAAGTAAATTGAACTATTGTTGTAAGGTGAGTTGCACCGGAAACAACATTATATAAAGTATCGTCTAAATTTGAATCTTTTGTGCTAACGTTTAAGCCGAGAGAGTAGGCCGGTTGATCTGTTTTATGTCCTGCAAATATTTTGCGTCCGCCATATTCAGAGTTTGCTAAGTTGATTAATGTTCCCATTAATTCACGTACTTGAACGGCAATTTGTTTACGGTTTTCAGCTGATACAGTGCTGGTAGATGATTGATTGGCGAGGGCTTTGAGCGTTGTAATAATTCCGCTTACCCCTGAGCTTGCGTCAGATAAAGCAGAATCAGCCATTTTTAGCCAACCCGCCGCTTCTTTGATATTTGTTTGGTTAAATGATAACGCTGTGATTTCAGAGCGATATGATAAAATACGTGCCATACCGACGGGGTCATCAGATGGACGGTTAACCTTTTTTTGGCTTGAAGCCTGAAGGTTTGATTCCATCAGCCCTGAGAGGGTATTATTCATATTGCCGATAGTGCTTTGAAATATTTGACGTTGTGAAACTCTTAAGCCCATTATAGACCTCTCTTAATTTTTTAGAGACAAAACAGTTTGTAACATTTGGTCTGCGGTTGTGATCAACTTGGCAGCCGCTTTGTATGATGATTGATATTTAATCAAGTTTGCCATTTCTTCATCTAAGTTAACGCCACGTATTTCTTCTTGGCGTGAATCTAAATCGCTTGCCATTGTACGGTTCATTTGTGCGTTAAACGACGCTGCGGAGGTGTTTGCACCCACTTGAGCTACTATTCCGTTGTAATAAGTACCAAGAGTTTGACTCATCGGGCGTTCAAAAGATGCTCTAATAGAAACCTTTGTACTGGCAAGATCACCAATAGCCTTGGCGGTTATGTTGTCTCCACCGTTGGCTTCTGCTCCGCCGTTAATGCGGGCTGCGTTAATCAGGTTAAGATTAACCCCGATCTCATCTCTAATTGCAAGACTTTGAGGGTTTTCGCCGCCACTGAAAAAGGTGTTTACGCCAAGGGCTGCTAAAATTCCGCTAGTATCATCAACCATTCCAAAAGTTGTTTGGTTTGGATCTGTAGGATTTATTTGTAATCTTCCGTCAACGACGGCGGCATTCAATAAAGGCTGGTTTGTATTTGGGTCTAGAAAGCTGTTATTAATTGCTGTAGCAACATCGTCCAAAGAATGTATTGTTGGGTCAAAACCGTTACCAAACGCACTTAATTTATGGCTAAAATCAAGAGCTTTCGACATAATCGGGTCGCCGGTTGTTTTATCGTAAATAAAAAATGTTACGTTTCCGGGTTTAACGCTTTCAACTTGTCCCGTTGTCGCATTATACTGCACGTTTGCAAGTTGGTTTAAACGATCACGCCAAGCTAAGGTTGATGCGTCTGAACCGAGAGGGATATTAGAATCGCGTACTTGATAAGTTCCCAAAAGATAACTGAGTTTTTCGGTACCTGTACCTTGGCTGTGAAGGCGGTTTACTTCCCAAGTTAAACTTTGAGCAAAGGCTTGAAGTTTATCTCTTATCTTGCCTATTTCGTAATCACGAGTGATTAATAAACCGGCTATAGCTCCGCCCGTCATACGTCCTTCACGGTCGCTTCCATCAGGCATAATCATTGGTGTAATATTCTCAAGCCCTTTGGTCGGGTGATCATAATAAACGCCTGATTTCGGCATAACGGTAAATTTATCGCCTGCTTGCAGGGCCTCAAAGTTTTCAGAAAAAGAAACTTCGATATTATGTACCCTGACAGGGCTGTCTTTATCGGTAACATCAAAAAGCTGAACAGATCCGTCATCGTTACGCAACCAAGTACGTCCGCCGTCCAATGAAACTCTAAACTGTGCGGGAGTTGGTGGAACAGTACTGTTGTCGATCGCTTGAGTTATTTCAAGGGTATATTCGTTATAATCATCGCCAACAGCCGTTACATTTCCCGTAAAAGCAGAGTTAGGCATAAGGTCGGCTTGAGAATTGCTTGGCTTAAAGACTAAGCCAAAATGGTCGCTATCATTCACAAGAGTTTTTCCGGCACGAGTGGTGATGGAATAGTTGCCTCCCCCTCTGTCTATAACGTCTATATCAATGATAGAAGAGAGTTTTCTGGTGGCTTCGTCTCTTGCGTCCATTAAGGAGTTGGCGTTATTTTTTCCCGGATCGTTGTGTATTTGAATTTGTTTATTTAGGTCTGCTATTTGTTGAATCAGCTTGTTGGCTTCTTCAACGTTTGCTTCTACTAATTTATCTATTTCTCTTTGAACTTTGACCATAGAGAGGTCAGTATCTCTGATTACCTTGGTAAAGTTGCTAGTATTGGCAAGCAAGGCAGAGCGTGTTGCCATATCGTCGGGTCTTTGAGCAATTTGTTGCCAGTCTTTTAAAAACTTATCAAACAAAGAAGAAATTCCCGGAGAGTTTGTTTCGTTGAAAATATTTTCTATACTACGAAGAATACCGTTTTGAGTTTCATAGCGGTTTTGAGAGCTATATTTATCTAAATATGATTTTTCGATAAATCTGTCGAAATAGCGATAAACTTCGGCGGCGGTTACCCCTTGTCCTATTTGACCGGGGTAAAAATCGATAGAATGATTTGCTTCAAGTCTAACTGCTTGACGTGAATAAGCTTGGTTATCAACGTTGGCGATATTGTTGCCGGTTACGTTAATTGCGGCTTGACTGGCAAAGAGGGCTCCGTTACCAATATTTAAAAGACTGTTTAAACCAATAGCCATTATAACCTCCCTCTAAAGAGAACAGCTTCCGGACGTTGTTCTTTAACCAGTCCTTTGTCGCCGTAGATAGTATTGTTTTTCGGAATAAAGCTGTCATGTAAAAAAGATAACATTGACTGGCTTTGATCAAGCAGAGCGAGAGATATTTCCGTATTAAAAGTTGCTTGTCTTGCTGTTGTTTGTTCAAGTTTATCTATTTTATGAAACAGGGAGCGTAACTCTTCCGCTTCTTCCTCAGGTAGTAAGTTAGCATAATCAAGTAAAGTTATATCACCAAGAAGATTGCGAAGATCAAGTCTTTCGCCGGCTATCTGGCGTAATAATTCGTGTATTGAAAATTCAAGATTACTGACTTCAGAACTACGTCTTTCTTGTAAAAGGGTAAATTCTTCCTGCATAAGTTCATAAAGAAGCTCAAGTGCCTTATATTGGCGGAAAAGAATGCCGTATATCTGCTTATTCATAACTTTTTCCCTTGTTTATGCGTATAATTTATCTGAATTAGACTGAGTATTTTTTTATTTTTTACTCGGCAAAGTCGTTTTTTTAAACATTAAATTCAGTATTTGTTAAGAAGTTTAAGGGATTTAAAGCGAGTTCACCCTTTCTGACTTCAAAATATAAACTGTTTGGTTGATTTTGTTCGTCTGTTGAAAGTTTAGCAAAATTAGTGCCAGATAAAATTTGGTCTCCGACTTGTGGTTGAGATCCGTTTGTATTTTGGTTTAGTTTTGCGTTTCCGTAATAACTTTTTAAACCGTTTTTATGGTCTACAACTATAAGATCGCCGTATTCATCGTGTTTCCCTGCGAAAGCTAACTCGCCGTCCATAAAAGCAGAAACCTCTTTGGCTTCATTAGCGGCAAGGGTTACTCCCGTATTCCAAATCTTTTCACCCTTTATATTTTCCTGCCAACCAAAGTTTGAACTTAGTTTGGCGTCTTTAAGCGGTAGTTGCCCCTTGGTTTGGGTATTTTCGCTTACGGGAACTTGTTGGCTTTGGCTGAGATTTGGTTGCGGTTGTAAAGTTGTGCGACCAAAGACGGCCGGTGCGGAGTTTGATCCGAGAGAACGCTCTTGAATCCTTGCACCTTGTACGGCTTGAGGCGGTTCTACTATGATTTTAGAACCTGCCGGAACTTCGCTTTGAGCGACTTGAGCTTGTTCTGGGGTCATAGCGGAAAGAGGAACGTTATTTGCTCCGTTTGCCTGAATATTATTTTGTTTTCCAAGGGAACTGAGCTGTGCTTGCGATGCTTTCTGGCGTTCTTCTATTTTTGCTCTTACTTCAGGCGGAATAATTTGAGTACCTGTTGAGGCGGTTATTCCGTCGATTTCAGGGTTAAAAGTAGAATCCATATTGGCAATGCTTGCATTAGGGTCAATCGCCATTGCTTGAACGGCCTGCATATTGATGGGCTGTTGATTTTGTATTTGGTTATAAGGTGCGTTCATGCCGTTTTGTGCAGAATTCTGTTGTTTTTGAACTTTACGAGCCGTGCGAGCGGCAGTATTTTGAGCTTGCTTTAAAGTCTCAAGTTCCGCTTTTGCATCAGCACTTGAGGCTTGAGCATGTACTCGGTCTATCGGGCTGATACTTTGGCGAGATTGAGCCAAACTGTTTCTTGGTGAAGTAACTCTACCAATGGCAGAAGGTTGTTTTGGAACATTTTCGCCTAAATTAGCTACAGGTTGTTGTAAAGGTTGTGCTACTTGTGCTACTTGTGCGGTTTGTATATTCGCATTATTCATTGCGGCTTGAGTTTTTGAGAAAATCTCCAAATCAGAAAGGGCGTTGTTTATAAGTTTTTCGTCTTCTGATTCTTCTTTGGGAATTGCTTCAAGTTGTTCGTCTAATGCGGAATATAACGCACTATTGGCGGCACTCACGTTATTAAGAAGATTTAACGAATCTTGTCCTTGATTATAATAAGCCTGATAATTGATTGGAGGAGTTTGCAAAACTTCCAAACGAGTTGGCTCTATAGGTAAAGGCTCATATCTTTTGTTTGGGGTTTTTGTTCTGGCGCTGTCTCCGAGCTGTTGACTAAGTTGCTCATAAAGCATATCGCCAAGACCTATTCCACCCGCACTCGACATTTTTTTTGCGAATTCCTGATCGAACATAGATTGATAAATTTCTTCATCTTTACTGTGGAGATAACCTTCTTTGGGAACGGTTTTACGCATTTGTTCCCACATTTTTTGAATAAAGATGGATTCAAAACCCTCACAAGCTTCACGTAATTTCTTTTCTTTGCTTTGTTCGGGAACTAAATTGCTTCGCAGGGCATCAAGTTGTATCTTTTTTTCGACCATATTTTGGTCTGATACGGCGTGTTGTGCCATAGCACTATCCATTGGGTTACTCATTTAGATTACCTCCAAATCGGCATGTAAAGAGCCGGAAGCTTTTAATGCCCTTAAGATGGATATTAAGTCTCTTGGGGTTGCGCCAACAGCGTTTAAACCGTCGACCAATTCCTGTAAAGTTGCACCTTCCATTAAGATAAGGCGACGTTTTTCTTCGTTAAGCATGATGTCTGTTTGTGGTGTAACAACGGTTTGTCCTTGGCTAAACGGAGCAGGTTGAGAAACTTGTTGCCCTTCTTTTACTATTAGCTGTAGGTTTCCGTGTGCAACCGCCACTTTAGAAACACGCACATCACGTCCGAGTACGATAGTTCCCGTTTTTTCATCAACAATGATTTTTGCCGGAAGATCGGGAGTAATTTCAATATTTTCAAGTGATGCCATGAGTGGAACTAAATTGCCTCTAAAGTCAGTAGGAATCTGTAAATTTATAGTAGAAGCATCTTTGGGAGCTGCAAAAATGCCGCCGAGAGCCTCGTTAATTCTTTCGGCAATTTGGTTTGTTGTGCTGAAATCAGCGGCGTGCATGGCGAGTACGATATGGTCTTGTTGGTTAAATTCAAAAGGAATGGATTTTTCAATTATTGCTCCCCCGGGAATACGCCCGACGGTTGTAATATTTTTTTGAGCTGTTCCCGCAACGCCTTCAACGGAAATACCACCTAGTGCCAAAGAGCCTTGTGCTAGTCCGTAAACTTTTCCGTCTACCCCTTTTAGAGGGGTTTGTAATAAAACTCCGCCTAAAAGACTTGTGGCATCACCTATTGATGAGACAGTAACGTCTATAGTGGAACCGGGTTTGGCAGAAACAGGCATGCGAGCTGTTACCATAACAGCAGCAACGTTTTTTGGTTTCATTAGCCTCGGGTCAACGTTAACGCCCATTTTTTCAAGCATACTAACCATAGAACGCATGGTAAAATTCGAATCTTTTTTGTCGCCTGTTCCTCCAAGACCTACAATAAGACCATAGCCAACAAGTTGGTTGTCTCGTACTCCACTAAAAGAAGCGAGGTCTTTTATTCTTACTGCGTGAGCAAGATCAGGCGTGCTTAAAGTTAAAACACAGCAAAAAAGGATGAGAAGTTTAAAATAACGTTGGATAAATAAGCTTAAAAATGCTGGGAACATTTTTGTTCTCCTAAATATAAGAATAAAATCAAGGTTAGAGTTATGAAAAATTACTAATAGTCAATTGATAAAATTAAAAATTGTTAAAACGGCCAGATATTGTCCATTAAACGAGTAAGCCAGCCGGTTTTTTGTTTAGCAAGGGGGATACCTTTTCCGTAATATTCTATTTTAAGATCAGCGACTTGAGTTGAGAGAATAGAGTTGTCTGAGGCAACGTCGTTTGATCTTGCCATTCCCGTAACGACCATATATTGAGTTTCGGCGTTAACTTTAACTTCTCTCGC
>NZ_FRDI01000011.1:0-49844 GCF_900143255.1 Desulfovibrio litoralis DSM 11393 | reverse complement strand
GAGAGAATAGAGTTGTCTGAGGCAACGTCGTTTGATCTTGCCATTCCCGTAACGACCATATATTGAGTTTCGGCGTTAACTTTAACTTCTCTCGCCCCTTCAAGTTGTAATAAGCCGTTTGGCATTACGTTAAGAATACGCACGGCCAAAACAGTAGTTACATAGTTTTCGCTTTTTGTTTCACCGGTGGCACTAAAATCACTAGCAGAATTGGCACTCACCATAGCGTTTGGACCGACACGACCTGAAAAACGGTCGCCTATACTAAAGCCGGGAATAAAGCTCGAAGAACCTGCTCCGAATAAAGCCCCGATACCAAAGTTTGAATCAGATTCTTTATTTGATGAAGTATCTGATTTATTTTTTGCCTTGGTTTGTTCCACTAACTTAACTAGAACAATATCTCCGATTCTGCGGGCTCTGTTGTCGGCAAAAAGACCGTCGCCGCCTGATTCTGAAAACATAGAACCCGGGTTGTTATAACGTTGTTCCGGTTCGGTATAAACCTGAGCCGGTGTAACGGGGGGCATTGGCGTTGGGCTTTGGTGTGCCGCATTACAGCCACAAAGACTAAGTAGCGTAAGCACGCTTAAGCCTTTTGTGAGTTGAGTATGTTTTTTTGTTTTCATGATGTCCTCTTTTGCGGTTAAGATAAAGGTTATCTAACCACTACTGTTTGCCTGTCTTTTACGGTTGCGATTACCTGTTTATTGCTTTGTGTGTTTTTAACGGGGATACTTTCACCCGGAAAACCGTCGCTTAAGGCTTCGCCTCTGATTGAGAGTTCAAACGATTTTCCTTCATACAATAGAGTAATTAACTCACCCTTACGAATAAAAGGAATTTGTGCCACATCGCTTTGATAAATTACTTGGTTGGTTCCAACAGGGCGTATCAATCTTAAAGGGGCGTTTTTTCCGTCCCAAGGTTCTTCTTTTAAGTGTGCTAAATTTTTACGAATAAAAGTAACACGGCTTAAATCGAGAAGCTCTTCTTTGTTTAAAGGTTGACTTGCACAAGGCACTTCCTTCCAAAGATTTAAAAAGACATTACCTGAGATTTTTTTTACAATAGTATTATCAGGTTCTTTTACCAAAAAGCGTAAGATTAAACGTCCGCCACTTAGCTTTTGTGGAATTTCAAGCTCAATTCGTTGTGCGGGGTGGCTTAAAAAAATAAATGACGGAATTTTATAATCTTCAAGTGAACCATCGCTTCCCATACTTGCCAAAAGCGGAGTCAAGGTTTTGACCGTTAGGCTGATAAGATCTTGTTCAAGGATAATAGTTCCACCAAGTTGAAGAGCTAAATTGTTTGGATAAATAAAACTACTTTTTAATTGGGGGAATTTTTTTTCTATTTCTTGTTGCAAACGCTGTTTGTTTATCGCCATGGGCTTATTCGGTGCTGTCGGTGCGTCCCAAAGAGCGGTGTTTGCTATTTGTTCCCAAGCTTTTTGGTCATAACTTCCGATAGGGTAAGCTATTTCACCGAGAAGAACTTGTTGCCCCGAGACTATCGCCGCTTCTACAATCCGAATACGCCCGTTTTGTTCGATATTTGTTTGTTGTGTTTGTGCTGAGACGGTCAAAGGTTTTATTTGCAAAAAAAGACAAAAGAAGAGGCAAAAGATTATTAAACAATCTAAAACACTCTTTTGTTTTTTTTGTATATAAATAAAACTTAATTTACGCATAAGAATCATTGAATTGTTAAAAATTATGGTTAACGTTTAAGCTGAACGGCTGTTTGTAACATGCTGTCAGAAGTTTGAATTGCCTTTGAGTTCATTTCATAAGCTCTTTGTCCAACGATCATGTTAACCATTTCGTCAACAACTTCTACGTTAGACATTTCTAAAAAGCCTTGTGCGATGGTTCCAACGTTATCAACGCCCGGAGTTCCTTCGTTTTCATCACCTGACGCTTGGGTCGTGGCATAAAGGTTACGTCCTTTTGCTTCTAAACCAGCGGGGTTTATAAAGGTAAAAAGAGGAATATCAGCGGCGGCAATTTCGTTTCCGGCGGCGTCTAAAGCCGACATATGACCATTTTCGGTAACAACAAAGTTTTTAGTTTCCGGTGGAACGCTAAACTCAGGCTCTAAAACATAGCCGTTAGATGTTGTTACTGTTCCATCTTGGTTGAGTTTAAAAGCTCCGGCTCTGGTATAAAGTTCTTCGCCGTTGACAGTTACTTTAAAAAATCCGTCGCCTTCAATCGCAAGATCGAACGGGTTTCCCGTATTTTGGTAATCACCTTGAGTAAAAAACTTATGTACGGCAGTCGGGCGAACACCCATACCTACTTGAATTCCAACGGGAAGTCGTTGGTCGCCACCCTCACCGGTAGTAACTCCGGCGATTTTGGTGTTTTGATACATTAAATCTTCAAATTCGGCACGGCTCTTTTTAAAACCGGTTGTGTTTACGTTAGCTAAGTTGTGAGAGATAACGTCAATATTAAGTTGTTGGGCAACCATACCTGTGGCGGCTGTCCAGAGAGAACGCATCATAAATATTTTCTCCTTATTTGTTAATTTGTTAATTTGTTTTTAAAACTTTTTTGTGTAACAATAATAAAACATATAAAATTATGCTCTTTGTCGACCTACTTTTGAAATTGCTTCACGATCTATAGCATCAGTGGTCTGCATTACTTTTTGGTAGGCTTCAAATTGACGCTGAACCTCAATCATGTTGACCATTTCGTAAACTGCATCAACGTTGGCAGCCTCAAGATAGCCTTGAGCGATAAAAGGTCTTTGACCGGGGTCTCCCGGTTCTCCTAGTCCTGCGGTTTCTCCCGGATCCATTCCTTCGCGTACTTTGTAAAGATTGTTTCCTAGTTTTTCTAGGGCGTTAGGGTTTTCTACTCTGAAAACGCCTATTTGTCCGACTTCGGCATTGTCTACTAAAACACGTCCGTCTTCGGCGACGACAACAGGAGAAGAAGTTTGCGGAATTGTGACGGAAGCACCGCCCAGACCGCTAACGGGTAGCCCTTGTTCATTTACGACAACACCTTCTTCGGTTGTTTTAAAATGACCGTTTTTAGTATAAAATTCACCGTCGGGAGTAATGATTTTAAAAAAACCGTCTCCGGCTAAAGCAAAGTCAAATTGTCCACCAGTAAATTGCATTCCGCCCATATTAAAATCAGTATGGCTCATGGCTATTCTTGGTTTGGCTATATTTATAGGATCGGGGAACAGTTTGTCCGCACGAATGTTTGAAACCGGTTCCATTACGACATCATGAGCAAAAGCGGCGAAAGTATCTTTAAAAGAAGTTAAGTCTCGTTTATATGCGGTTGTATTGATGTTTGCCAAATTGTTGGCGATGCTGTTCATTCTAAACTCAGCGCTTAAAGCTCCGAAAAGTGCACTATACATACTATCTTGCATCTTTTTCTCCTTGTTTGGCGAATAGTTGCCAAAGTTTAGACAGCTTTGGCAAAGACATTAATGCAATATGTAAGCCAATATGAATAAATGTTAAATAATTATAGAGGGTAAGCTTAATAATATTGTATTTTATTTTAATTTTTTATGATACTTCGCCATATCTTTGGCATTATTTTTAAGCCATCAGAATAGAGACTCTTGGACAATAGTCTCTAAGTGGCTTCCGCTAGAAAGGTACTAGAAAAAAGCACGCAAAACAGAGTGTTGCAATGGTCTTGAATATGAATAATTTTTATAACTGGACAAAGTATAATAAACTTAGTATGTATTATTTTTTAAATTCAAACTATATTCGTATAACTTGATATGCAGATAATAACCAACCCAAATGAAATGCAAAGCTTGGCTTTAAGCTTAAGGTCTCAAAATAAAAAGATTTCTCTTGTTCCGACTATGGGTTTTTTACATGCCGGACATGCAGAATTAATTAAACAAGGCAGGCAAAAAGGCGATATTTTGATTGTTAGTCTTTTTGTGAACCCGACTCAATTTGGGGTAAACGAAGATTTAAGTGCTTATCCTCAAGATTTAGATAAAGATATGGCGTTGGCAAAAAGTTTGGGTGTTGATATTTTATTTGCCCCCAAGGCTTCTGATGTTTACGCCAATGACCATGCTACTTGGGTTGAAGTGCCTGATTTGGCAAAAAATCTTTGTGCTAAAAGTCGCCCGACTCATTTTAGAGGGGTGGCGACTGTGGTTTGTAAGCTTCTTATGTTGACTCAAGCGAATGTTGCGACCTTTGGCGAGAAAGATTGGCAACAATTGGCGATTATTCGCCGTTTGGTCAGAGACTTAAATATTCCCGTTGAAATTGCTGCTTGTCCGATAGTTAGAGAGGCAGACGGGTTGGCGTTAAGCTCTCGTAATGTTTATCTAAAAACAGAAGAACGCAAACAAGCCCCGGAAATTCAAAAAGCTTTGCTGATGGCTAAGGAGCATATTTTGTCAGGTGAGCGAAATGTTGAAAAACTTAAAGGTGAAATACGCAAACATTGGCAAGATAATTTGACTTTGGGGCAAGAAGATTATTTGGAATTTGTCGAGCCTGATACACTTATTCCCGTTTCAGAGGTTAAAAGCTTTGTTTTAATGGCGGTTGCTGTGCGTTTAGGTAAAGCCCGTTTAATAGATAATATTTTAGTAGCGTTGTAGAATGTTAATTCTTTTAATATAACCAATAACTCATGTATCTAAAAATTAAGGAGTACTTATGATTCCTGTTAAAGGCAAATATTATTTTACTTCAGAATCAGTAACTGAAGGACACCCTGATAAGGTGGCAGACCAAATTTCCGATGCAATTCTTGATAGTTTAATCGGCGAAGACCCTAACTCTCGTGTAGCGTGTGAAACTTTAGTAACCACGGGTATGGCGGTTATTGCCGGCGAAATTACGACTTCAGCTTATGCTGATATGCCGAGTATTGTGCGTAATACCATTAAAGAGATTGGTTATAACAGCTCTGATATGGGTTTTGACTGGCAAACTTGTGCCGTTATTTCTTCTATAGACAAACAATCACCTGATATTGCTCAAGGTGTTGACCGTGAAGCTAACGAAGATCAAGGTGCGGGCGACCAAGGTATGATGTTTGGTTTTGCTTGTGATGATACTCCTACTTTAATGCCTGCTCCTATTTATTGGGCTCATCGCTTGTCCGAGCGTTTAACTTATGTGCGTAAACAAGGTATTGTTGATTTTTTACGCCCAGACGGAAAGACTCAAGTATCTTTTGAATATGTTGACGGAAAGCCACACCGCATTAAAAACGTTGTTGTTTCAAGCCAGCATAAAGACCATGTTTCTCAAGCGGATATAGAAGACGCCATTAGAAACGAAGTTATTTATCCTGTATTGCCTGAAAGTATTTTTAACCCTAAAGATTGCGAAATTTTTATTAATACTACCGGGCGTTTTGTTGTTGGTGGTCCTATGGGCGATTGTGGTTTAACCGGTCGTAAGATTATTCAAGATACCTACGGCGGAATGGGACATCACGGCGGTGGTGCTTTTTCCGGCAAAGACCCATCTAAAGTAGACCGTTCAGCCGCTTATATGGGGCGTTATATCGCTAAAAACGTAGTTGCTTCCGGGCTTGCTCCTAAGTGTGAAGTTCAGGTAGCTTATTGTATCGGTGTTGCCGAGCCTGTTTCCGTGCTTTGTTCTTCTTTAGGAACAGGAGAAGTACCTGATGAAGTTTTAACCAAGGCTGTGCGTTCAGTTTTTGACTTACGCCCTTATCATATCACTAAGCGTCTTGATTTAAAACGTCCTATCTATTTAAAAACATCTTGTTACGGACATTTTGGACGTGAAGATGCTGACTTTAACTGGGAAAAAACAGATGCTGTGGCTGATTTGCGTACAGCGGCAAAAGTTTAATTATTTAAGGAACCGCTCAGTTATTCCGTTTGGCGGCGTTACTTCGCTTTTTTTGAAACAGTCATGGACGGAAGAGTCCACTCCTGCTTCAAAAAAGCTTGTGCCTTGCCAAACGAAATAACTGAGCGGTTCCAGAAAGCCATTTAATCAGTGTATCCTTAAATATGTCGAGACTATTGTACAATAGGCTCAAAAGAGGCTTTCGCGAGAAAGACACTCCAAAAAACACGAATAAGGACACTAGTCTGGCTTTGCCTGCCAGTGGACTTGGGGCTTCGGGGGTATCCCCGAAACAAAGGGAGAATTTAATTTTCCTGTAAAATGAGTGGTTTTTGCAATGGTCTTATGTCAGTTAAAAAATAGTTAATAAAAAAGCACTCTTGTTTTTAAGAGTGCTTTTTTTGTTAACTTGTTGGCAATATTTATATCAAATTGTTTATGATTTTACCACCAGAAGTTGTTTTCACCTTTAATAATAGTACGATAGCGGTCATAAAAAGCGGTTGAGCCATAGATATAAGCTACCATGAAGCCTGCGGCACCGTTTCCGAGTTCACCCATGTCGAACATGCCAAATATTAGGTCAATCAACAGCCCCGCAACGATAGATAAGCCTAAAAAACTTAAGCCCTTACGCCACATACCGGTAAAGAAATAATAAAATGGACCAAAGAAAAAAGCGAGCCAAGAAAACAATTGTAAGTTTTCAGAAAAGGTTCTTTTGTCTTTAGCGTCGGCAGGAGTGTCCATAGACATGCCGAAAGATGTTAACTTATACTTTTCAATCAGTGCAAAAGCACGTTTTAAGCGAAAAGATACACCGAGGTTATCTATATGTGGTGGAAAATCCGTGGTTGTTGAGTTTGCTTGTGTTGCTCCTGCTTGCGGGGCGGCTTGTTCTTGGTTTTGTTCTGTAGGTTCTTGCATGGGTAGCTCCTGTTAACGGGGTTGTCATAGTTTATAGGGTTTAGTAAAAAAACAATATACACCGAAAGTTTTCTATTTCAAAAAAAACAGAAAACTTATTTTAAAACTAAAATAAGATTAAAAATATCTAATTATTTGTATATATTATCTAAATATATTGTGTAAGGATATTACTATTTGTTACGTTACACCATGACAAATATCTTGTCAACGAGGTTTACCACCAAAAGACTTCTTTTTTCACAACTTGTCTATAGCGGTCATAAAAGGCTGTTTTTGCCCAGATAACAGCATTCGTAATAGTGAATGGACTATAAAATGGATCTGGTATCTCTCTGTTGAATAATGTCAAAAATATCATTTCTAAAGCGAACATAAATAAAACAGTTCCAGCTAATATAACTAAACCTTTACGCCACATGCCGGTAAAAATATAATAAAATGGTGTAAAGAAAAAAGTAAGCCATGAAACCATTTTTCTGTTGTCGGAAGCGGGTGGAGCGTTGTTTTTGTCTTGGGGACTCATCATTATTCCGCTTGGAGAATGCATTTTATATTTTTCAATCAACATAAAAGCATTTTTTAAACGAAGTGAAACATCAAGATTAGCTATATGTGGTGGAAATTCGCCATTTGGGTCTTGGTCTGTTTGGCTTGCTTGAGTGTATTGTTGTGTGCTTGGTTCTTGGCTTTGTTCTGTTGGGTTTTGCATGGGTAGTTCCTGTTAATAGGTTTTACATATATGGTAAGGTTTTAATGTAAAAGGGCTATCCGTCTATACTTTGTTAACGTTGTTTTACCACCAAAAAACTTCTTTTTTAACAATAGTACGATAGCGGTCATAAAAAGCGGTTTTTGCCCAAAGAATATTGAAAGCTATACTGATTAGAGCGTAGATGCACGTTGCTATAAAATATTTTTCTACCATATATTTAGATGGAGTAAAACTTTCAAAAGCTATTGCGAGAAAAACACCAACACCCATTATCACTAAGCCCTTACGCCACATACCGGTAAAAAGATAATACCAAAATGTAAAGAAAAGCGTTAACCATGAGAACATTGCCATCTTTTCAGAAAAAGTCGGAGCGTTGTTTTTGTCTTGGGGACTCATCATTATTCCTTCTGGAGAGTGCATCTTATATTTTTCAATTAACATAAAGGCTTTTTGTACACGAAGCGAAACATCAAGATAAGCTATATGTGGTGGAAACTCGCCATTTGGGTTTTGGTCTGTTTGCGTGATTTTTGCCTGTTGCTCCGTTTGTGGGTGAGCTTGTTCTTGGCTTTGTTCTGTTGGGTTTTGCATGGGTAGTTCCTGTTAAGGTTTTACATCTTGTAAGGTTTTAATAGAAAAGGGTTATTTGTCTATGCCTTGTCAATGTGGTTTACCACCAAAAGACTTCTTTTCTAACAATAGTACGATAGCGGTCATAAAAAGCTGTTTTTGCCCAAATAATATTTAAAGCTATGTTGATCACAGCATTAATCAAGTTTGCAAATAAAAGTTCTTCTTCCGTGTACATAGCTGCGGTAAAAATTTCAAAAACTATCGCTATTGCAATGCTAATTCCAAAGATACTCAAACCTTTACGCCACATACCGGTAAAAATATAATACCATGCCGTAAAGAAAAAGGTCAGCCATGAAAACATTTCCATTTTCTCAGAAAAGGTCGGAGCTTTGTTTGTGTCTTGCGGACTCATCATTATTCCGTTTGGAGAATGCATCTTATATTTTTCAATTAATAAAAAAGCTAACTTTAAACGAAAGGGTAAACCGAGGTTGTCAATATGAGGCGGGAAAAAAGCTCGTAGTGTTTGGTTTTGTTGAGCGGAATTGTTTTGCCCTTGGGTATTTTGGTTTGGATCGTTGTTTGGGTAGGGATTATCTGAGTTTTGGGTGTTTTGATTTTGTATGTTTTGGGGTTGAGGCGTTTGTCTTGCTGAAGGTGGAGTTGTGGTAAGGTTAAGCCCACATTGAGGGCAAACTCCGTTTAAGGCGGCAACGTCTTTTTGACACTTTGTGCAATACATAAATGCTCCTTTTTATTGTTTCAATGTTAAAATGTTAAATTAAAAATTTACCGCTCAAAACTTCTTTCTTACAAATTTTAATCGTTGTAATATCTTGTTTTCATTAGTGTTTGTATAAATATTGCAAAATAAAAAATACTGTAACAGATAAAATTATAAAAAGTAAAACAGTTATGCCAGTATGTTTGTTATTGTTTTGAGTTGTTTGAGATTCTGGGGTTGAGGTTGTAAGGTTTTCATGACATTGAGAACAAGCACCATTTGATTCAATCACATATTTTTGGCAATGAGGACAGTATATAGCCTTATTTTTAGGTATTGTCGCTGTTTGATTGATTGGTTTTCTGTTTTTTAATATTGTCAGGTCTTGCCCACATTGAGGGCAAACTCCGTTTAAGGCGGCAACGTCTTTTTGGCACTTTGTGCAGTACATAAATGCTTCTTTTTCTTGTTTCAATGTTAAAATGTAAATTAAAAATCTACCACCAAAAAGCTTCTTTTTTGATAATTGTTCTGTAACGGTCATAAAAGGCGGTTTTTGCAAAGATAATGTGAAGCGTAATAAGGAATGCAATGTTGGTGAAATAAAAGATTTGTATTATTAATAATATGTCAATTCCCATTATTGATAAAATATATATGGTCCATAGTTCGAAAGCACTTCCCAGTATGATGTTAATTGCAAGTAAAACTAATCCCTTACGCCACATTCCGAGAAATAGATAATACAATGGTCCAAAGAAAAAAGTCATCCAAGAAAACAGTTCCATTTTCTCAGAGAAAGTCGGCGCGTTGTTTTTGTCTTGCGGACGCATCATGATCCCTTTTGGGGAATACATCTTATATTTTTCAATCAACAAAAAAGCGTTCTTTAAACGCAAGGACACATCTAAATAAGGAATATATGGTGCAGGTTCTTTTTTAATTTTTTGAGATAGTCCACATTCTGGACAAACTCCGTTAGAGTTAACACTATTGTTTTGACAATTACGGCAGTACACAAAGGCTCCTTAGTTTTTATGTTTACGATTCAACAGTTATCGCAACAAATATTAATAATATGGAAAAAATAATTAGAATAAGATTAAGAATTAAGCCGATTAAAGAGAGTATTCTTCCGTTACTGAATTTGTCTCGCCCGTATAATGCAGGAACTATCCCTATTACCGGTCCGAATATACCTAGAGAGAGATAAGATTGGTAAAAAAACTTGCTCGTAAAGTCGCTACCTTCTATATAAAAAATCCAAAACATCATATCCGGCAATATTTCCATATAGTACAAATGTGCAAAAAGAAGATAACAGCCAAAGATAATTGAAAAAATTCCTAAAAAATAGCCCAGATTACTTTGATTACTTTGATTACTTTGTCTACTTTGGTTACTTTGGTTACTTTCTGTTTTGCCTTTTGCTTTATAGTTTGTTTCAGATACTTCTATAGAACCAGTTGAAATATTGTTTGGTGTAGAATTTGGTATTGCTAAGGTCGGAGCATGGCTAAGATTAACCCCACATTGAGGACAAACTCCGTTTAAGGCTGCAACGTCTTTTTGACATTTTGTGCAATACATAAATATTCCTGAATTTTTATTTTGAAAATATTATGGAGTTCTATTGAACCGGACATTCAAACATTGTCGCAACAAATATTAATAATACGGAAAGAATCATTAGAATAAGATTAAAAATTAAGCCGATTAAAGAGAGTATTCTTCCGTTACTGAATTTGTCTCGCCCGTATAATGCGGGAATTATTCCTATGCTCGGTCCCAATATGCCTAGTGCGAGATAAGATCGCTCAAGAAGGTTGCTTAAAAAAGCGTTGTTATCTATGTAAGAGACCCAAAAAGTCATATTAAGATATAAGTCCGAATAGTAAAGCGTTCGAGCCACTATATAATATAGATGGAGGAATAGTAAATAACACCCGAATATAATTGAAAAAATACCTAAAAAATAAGCTGTGTTGCTTTTTACTCTGACTTTTGCTGGTTTGGTTGGGTTAGACATTTTAACTTGCCCTTGATTGTGATTTTGGTTTAAAAGTTAATGTTATTGTAATTAATAAGTTTATACTAAACGATATGGCTCGTTGAAAGCAAGATTAAAAAGAAGAAACTTGAACCAAAAATAAACATTATTGTATTTAAAACAACAGATAACCCGCTAATCCACCTATATTTTGTATTTATTCTCAAAACAGCGATACTTATAATTAAAACAATAATATTCACCAGATAGGGGTTAATATTAAAAATCGGTAAATCTTGGATATTTGATAAAAGGGGCAGTTGGCGTTCTTTAACAAAAACAATAGCATAAACAAAAAAAGTATAGACTGTCAGTGTGTTGGAAATAAGAGCAAACACACAACTTCTCATAGCGTGTTTTTGTTCTGTGTCTGTCAGTTCTTGGGGGATATTTGTCATTAAAATTAACTCCTGATTGCGGTTTGTTAACGGAATTTTAGGGCTATAGAAAATCCTATTAATGGATAAGTAAATAGCATATATAAATTTAGCCATGTCAGCCATCTATGGGTTTTTAAAATAATAAGACCAGAGATGAATGCCATTATATTTAATATATATGGATTGAAATTAAATATATCCCAGAGTCTTATTTTTGATGCTAACATGCCTAACTCTGTGTGAGTTATGGATAAGATAAGAATACTCCAGGTTATAGTAGCATAGCTTGTTAAAAACAGTGAAACAGCAAGGAAAAGACTGTTTATCCCTTGCTGTTTGTTATTTGTTTTTACTATCGCTTTAATGTTGTTAGGCTGGTGCATCTTACTAAAACAACTCATAATTGCTGTTTGTTACAGGGGTTGAAAGGGCGTGTAAAACTCGTTCGAGCATAATACCATCTCTTGGTGGTGTCCCGTGTCCAAAAGTTGCCCTAATTCCTAAACCCACAAATTGAACAGCTCGTTCAATCGCAAGCGGCAAGTTATCACCTTGCAATAAACTTCCAAGTAAAACACTGGCAAAGGTGTCTCCCGTTCCGGGATAGTGTGCAGGCACATATTTACAAGGTATTTTCCAACCAAGTTTGTTGGCTTTGTCATAAGCGAAAACGAAATCGTGTGCCTGATTATTGTCTTTTAAGCGAGGATTAAAAACGCTGTTTTGTAAAGGCGTACTTGTAATAACGGCGACTCTCGGTCCTAATTCGGTTAGGCGAATAAGCCAGTTTTTTAAAAGGTTTTCATTTATATTTTCTGTATATTCTTCGTTTAAAAGCAAGGCGGCTTCGGTAAAGTTAGGCGTGATAATATCCGCTTTGGTAACAAGCCAACGCATACTTTCCACAATTTCAGGGGTCATTGTCGGATCTAAAACGCCGTTATCGCCCAAAACAGGGTCAACGAGAGCTAAGCCGTCTTGTTTAAGACAATGTTCAAAACATTCGGCAACGGCATTTACTTGGTCGGCCGAGCCTAAAAAACCACTGTAAACGGCTTCAAACTTGAGATTTAAACTACGCCAATGTTTTAAAGATGCGAACATGGTTTCGGTTAAGTCAATAAAGCTAAAGTTTTCAAAACCTGCGGTATGCGTAGATAAAACAGCAGTAGGCAGGGGGCAAACTTGAATGCCCATACTTGCCAAAATAGGTATAACAACGGTTAAAGAAGTGCGTCCAAAGCCGGATAAATCGTGAATGGCGGCTACTCTTGAAATTACATTTTCTTCAGGATTTAAAATAGGTATAAACATAGTATCTTTTTTTAGTATAGTTTTTAGTAAACACTCTTTTTAATAACTATGTTTAAAAGATAATAAAATCAATATTTTTTTACCTTAGAAAAGCCTGTTCCAAGAACGTTAAAAGTATTTTCAATAATTACAAAAGCTTTTTGATCTATTTGAAAAATTAAGCTTTCTATCTGTTTTATTTGATGGTTATGAATTACAACCATTAGTATATCTTTTTTGGCACCGGAAAAGGCGCCGTGTCCTTGAATAAAGGTGGCTCCTCTGTTAAGCTGTTTTAAAACAGCGTCAGCAATGGCGTGGTTGTGTTCTGAGATGATAAAAACCAATTTGCGCTGGTTAAACATAGATAAAACAGAATCAGTTACATAACTTGTAACATAAATAAAAACAACAGAATACATAATCTTATCAAAATCAAGATAAAATAAAGCCAGTGCGAAAATAAATAAATTCATAACAAGGTTTAGCGTACCTATTTTTATTCCATATTTATCATGAACTATACTGGCGATTACCGAAGTTCCGCCGTCGCAACCTTTAGAGTGAAAAATTATTCCAAGCCCAACCCCACAGATACAACCGGCGGTTATAGCCGAAATTAAAGGGTCTTTAAGGGGCATAACATAAGTAATATACTCTGCGGCGACTGTTGTTATCGCCATTCCGTAAAGGCTATAGAAAAAAAACCTGCGACTTAAAAAAGCCCAACCGGCAATAAAAAGTGGAATATTTAACAAGCCATATAAAATAGCGGGGCTTAAAATTCCGGAAGCATAATAGATTAACATACCAAGTCCGAAAATTCCGCCACTGATGAATTCTTGAGGTACGAGTATACTCTTAACGCCAAAGGCATAAATAGAACAACCAACAGTTAATAATGTAATTTGTAATAAAACGTCTCGGCTATTTACAAAAAATGTATCTTTTGTCATATTAGAGTCCTACTTAGTATTGTATATACATATAGAAAATTATGTTTCAAGGGGTTATATATCGCTTTAAAGTTGTTGCAATAGAATAATTTTTTTGAAATATTAAAAATTGCTGTTTCCTTATAACAATTGTTGTATGATTTTACTATAATTTTTTGTGAGTTTGTAAAATAATTCTTTTTAACTTTTTTATCTTGTTTATGAAGAGGTGCTGACAATGCTTATTAAAGAGTGGATGACAACAGATGTAATAACTGTTACCCCCGATACCTCAATGATGAAAGCCAAGCGTTTAATGCAGGAAAAAAACGTTGGGCGTTTGCCTGTTATTGATGAAGCTTCGCGTAAAGTTGTCGGAATTATTTCAGACAGGGATATTAAACAAGCATCGCCGTCTAAAGCAACAACCCTTGATATGCACGAGTTGCATTATTTGTTGTCTGAGTTAAAAATTAAAGATATTATGACCAAAAAGCCTTTTTGTGTGCGGGCTGAGGACTCTGTTGAGATGGTTGCCCTTAAACTTGTTGAGCTTAATATCGGCGGAATGCCCGTTGTTGATGATTTAGGGCGAATAGAGGGAATAATTACAGACAGCGACCTATTTAAAGTTTTTATTGCCATTACCGGAATTCAACAAGGCGGTCTGCAATTGGCTTTTGATTTGGAAAATGCCCCGGGAACTTTAAAGCCGATAGTCGACTTGTTAAGAAGTAAGGGGGCAAGAATCGTTTCTATTTTGACGTCTATCGAAGCAGAAGACGCACCTGTTCGCAGGGTTTATATTCGCATAAGAGATATAACTTGCGAAGCGGAAATAATAGAAGAAGTTAAAGCTAATTTCCCTTTGGTTTATGCCCAAAAATCAAGCGTTGTAACGAACGCCTTTAAGTCGTAATTTTATTGATAAATATCCTTCATCATTAACTTGTTGGTTTGATTTATCTATTTAATCTTATCTCTTTTTTGAAACTGACTTGATTTAATTTTTATTTTGTGGCATTATCTTAAACGAGATAGTTGATTTGTTTTATGTCTTTTGCTTTTAAAAAAATTGACAAAAATAAATATTCCGTTTAAGAAAATATTTCTAATTTCACAACAAAGTTTTTTTATAATATCGTTTGATGTAGTCAGGCAGTTTATATGTCTATTAGTTAAGGCTTTTTAGCGTAAACCAATTTTTAATATAAACAAATCTGTGTTAGGTTGTTTAAATAAAAAACATTGAGTCCAAGGAGGACGAATTATGGCAAGTATTACTTATAAAGGTCATGAGTTTGAAGTTGACGAAGATGGTTTCCTCTTACGTTTTGATGATTGGAACCCAGATTGGATGGAGTATGTAAAAGACTCAGAAGGTATCACCGACATTACTCCTGATCACCAAAAGATTCTTGACTTCTTGCAAGATTACTACAGAAAGAATGGTATCGCTCCTATGGTTCGTATTCTTTCTAAAAACACCGGTTTCAAATTGAAAGAAGTTTATGAATTGTTCCCTTCAGGTCCTGGTAAAGGTGCCTGTAAAATGAGTGGATTACCTAAACCAACAGGTTGTGTATAATACTCTTTTGGCTGTCGGTTAAAACCACAGATGTTTAAAGACGGGCTTTTTGCCCGTCTTTTTTTTATGGTGTTTTCTTTATGATAAAGTAGTTTTTAGTCGTTTTGTATTATAAATCTGCGGTGCATGTTGTTGTAGAACAAGGCAAAATAAAATAGAATGAATTTGAGTTATCTATAACTTCATACCCGATTTCGCCACTGTGTTGTGCAATCATTTCTTTTACAAAATGCAATCCGTGTCCGGTTCCGTTTTCATTTTTTGAGTTTGAGGCTCGAAAGTTATCTTCAAAAAGATGGACTGCATCTTCTTGGTCAATTAAAGGACCGCTTGAGATAAGCGAAACCTTAACACCGCTTTCTTGATCTTTAAAGTGGTTGGGTAAAATTTCGACAGTGCAACGTACTTTTTTTACGTTTGAAGTTGGTGTTGGTTGAGTATATTTTACTGCGTTAGATAAAAAATTTGCCATAACTTGGCTTAAAAGACCAATATCAGCAGAGACTATAATGTCTTGATCCGTTGCAAGATCATATTCGGGTAAGGTCAAAAGAATATTTCTTTCTTTCATGCGAGAGGTATAGCGTTCGAGTTGGGGCAGAATAATTTTTTCCATTAAACTGACTTGGCTACAGTTTAAGACATAACGTCCTTGATCAAAATGGCTTTGGCGCAACAAGGCTTCTAAGAACAAGCTGGTTTGTTGAAAGTGGTGATATATTTCGGTATATTGTTCTTCCAAACTTTGATGTAAGGCGTGTATATCGCCTGTTATTTCATCATACGAAGGTTTTTCTCGCAGTATGGAATATTTTAAGTGAGAAAGGTTTTCTATTTTGCTGTATAGTTGTTGAATTAAGAGTTTGAAATACATATTAGGCACAATAACGTTATGCCCAATATCGTGGACGAGTTTTTTGACAAAGCTGATGTGCATCAAGTTTTGAGTTGATAAAATCCTGTTGTGAAGCTGAACACCGACTCTGTTTGTATATTTTTCACAATAAAGTTTGTTTAGCTTGTCTGTGTTATTTTTAGGTTTAAAGGCAAAGATACCAATTTTTGCCTCACAACTTGTTTTGTCTGAGCTTCCTTCGATACAGTTTTTTCCGATTATTGGGCAACAAAAATATTCTTTAAACCAATTTGGTTTTTGGTGCATGAGTTCGATTAGCTCATCAGCTTTTAAATCATCGGAATTTTGGGTTACTGTAGAGGCTTTTAGAATTAAAGAGGGTGTTGTGGTTGTGCCTATATTGTGTTGAAAAATTGAGTCAAGCACAAAAAGTTGAGATTCAAGATCGAAAAAAATATCGGCGACCAAAACGGCTAAGGTGTAAAGCCTGTCTGTAGAATTAAATTCTTGGGCTAAATCGAAAAAAATATTGAGAGCATAAGATTGTTCTTTAGAAAACGCATAATTATTAAAATCATTTATTTTATCTTTAATGCGTAAAGAGACAAATTCTTCATCTACCAATAGTTTTTCTTTTACTTTATCGGTCTTCATAAAAGCCCCCGCTTATTTCAAAGCGATAAGAAACACTGAATTTTTGTTTACCCGTTAAACAGAAAAAAGATATTTTAGTTTAACTAGCTGTGATAATTCACTCAGATAAAAGTTTAATGTGTGCCTTGCTTGATTGTATAGCTTTTTGTTTTTTAGACGTAATCGTTTTACAAATACATTGATTTTAAATTATTATCCAGTAAAAAAGTTAAATATTACTTTTTTATGTATATTTTTATAGTGTGAACGGTTTTATCGCTTTATAATTTAATCTCAAAGTGCAAGCGTTTTGCACTTTGAATATTTATGTGCATTTTTTTGCAGTTTTGCACAAAATATATTTTGCACTTTTCTTATAATGTCTTGTTTTAATTGTATGTTTTATTTGGCATGGTCTATGCTTATACTAAATTAACAAAGAGATGAAGTTCTTAATTTATATAAATTTAGAACACTTTTATTAAGTTGCCTTGTTCTTTCCTCAGGTCTGTTCAGACTTTCTTCCTCTTAATCATCAGGTTACAGAGTAAGATTAACAAGGCAACTTGTAAAAATATATAAAGATACAAAATTCAATTAATTTGGTGCGGCAACACCAAACTTAAACACTTTAACCCCTTCGCTTTAGTCCTTTTTTAGTTTAGCAACACCAAAAAAACACACACAAACACACACAGGTTTAAGACCTTATGATAAGATAACTTAAATATTTCCTCCTTGTTGAGTTATTTTATCAAAAAATATACCCGCTATAACAATTGTTAAGGCGGGTTTATTTGTTTTTATAACAGATATTTTTTCGTCTTTATATAACAAGAATTTGTAAAAATAAGAAAACAAAAGATATTTTTACTTTTTTTGTTGCTTGAAACAAATATAAAAACAACTTATTGTGTTGATTCAGGAATGTTGATTTGAGACTATTGTGCAATAGGCTCAAAGTGGCTTTCATTAGAAAGACACTCCAAATCACGAATAAGGAAAATTTAATTTCCCTGTAAAATTAGTGGTTTTTGTGTCTTAAAACGTTTTATGTTATGTGCATACAGAGCATCAAACGATAATAAAAGCACGCAAAACAGAGTTTTGCAATGATCTTGATGTTATTTTTCTTGATTTTTACGTTCGTTTTTTAGGTTATAAAACTTACTTCTTTGTGTGGTGTGTTGATGCAGAGCTTAACTGTTGGAATTTCTCCTTGTCCGAATGATACTTATATCTTTCATGCTCTAATTAAAAATTTAGTTGCTTCTCCCGCTTCCTGTCGTTGGTTTTTGGAAGATGTAGAAACTTTAAATTTGGCTTTGATTAATAAAGATTTTATTGCCGATTTTGATGTGTGTAAGGTATCTATCGGAGCTTTACCCTATATTTTAGATGAATATGTTGTTTTGCGATCAGGTGGTGCTTTAGGTTTGGGCTGTGGTCCTGTTCTTTTAGCTGAAAAAGGTACAACGCTTGAAGCGTTAAAAGATATTTCTTTAGCTGTTCCCGGTTTATATACAACGGCAAACAACCTGTTGTCTGTATATGGACGTATGAACAATACTTTTTATGGCGAGAGAGTTCCTTTGCGTTTTGATTTAATCATGCCGGCTATTCAAGAAAAGCGTTTTAAGGCGGGCGTTGTGATTCACGAGGGGCGTTTTACTTATCAAGACTATGGCTTGGAATGTTTGCTCGATTTAGGTCAATGGTGGGAAGGGACGTTTAATTTACCTCTGCCTTTAGGGGTGATTGTTGCGAAAAGAAGTTTAGGATACAAGAACCTTTTAGCTTTGGAAGAAGCGATTCGCCGGAGTATAAAATATGCCGAGGCTAATCCGCTTGTAACCCTTTCATATATAAAAGAACATGCACAAGAACTGAATGATGCTGTTATTGCCTCACATATCAACACTTTTGTTACAAAGTGGAGCTATAATTATGATAAAAGCGGTGAAGAGGCGATTTTAACTTTTTTAAAGCACCACTCAAACTCAGAAAATAAAAAAATTGATTTTCATACTGTTTTTGTTGAATAATCGAGAGTTGTGTTTTTTTATGTAATTGTATTAAGAATATGAAAATTTTGTCGAAAAGTATTTGAAATTTACTGGTTTATCTATTTGCATATAGTTCTAAATGGTTATAGTAAATATTTTGTTGCGTTAGAGATGTGATTGGTGTAGTTATATAAGAGTTCTTTTAGGTTTTCAAACCCTTTGTTCTTGTGTTGTAGGAGGCTTGAGTGTCAAAAAACCGTGATAAATATGAATTTGGTGATGCCAATTTATACGATATTAGAAATCGTAATGAATTGCGAGTAATTAAAGCTATTGAAGAATACCTGCAAGACAACCAGTTTTTAGGTTTTAACGCAAAAGATATTCAAGACATTTATGCTTTGGCTCTTAATAACCTTCCGGCACGTTATACTCAAGTTGGAACTATTGTTTTAAGAGATCCGGTTAAAGATTATGAGGTCTCCGAAGCAGTTGAGCGTTCGGCTCTTCAGGTTCAAAAAGTTCCTAAACATTAATTGCTTGTTTGATAGAATATCTTTTAGGAGACTTTTTTGATTACTGTTGACCTACACTCACACACAAAATATTCGCACGCTCAGGCAAGCTCTCAAGAAATGTATAACGCCGCTTTAATAAAAGGGCTTAAAATATTTGGATTTTCAGAACATTCACCACGCCCTTCGGCTTATATTTATCCTCAGGATTATCAAGAACGTTTAAACGCAAATTTTAAAAATTATCATAACGAAGTAAAAGCGTTACAAAATAACTCTGATGGAATTTTGGTTCTCCATGGTTTAGAGCTTGATTATATTAGAGAAGAAGAGTCTTATGTCAAAACTTTGTGTCAGGCAGAGGCTTATGATTATGTCATTGCCGGGTTACATTTTTTAGGTAAGTGGGGCTTTGACTCTTCGGCAAAAGATTGGGAAGTTCTTAGTGAAGAACAAGCCTTTAAATATTATGAAGAATATTATAACGATCTTTATCGCCTAACTCAAACTGGCTTATTTAATATTGTCGCTCACCCTGATTTGATTAAGATCTTTTCTGTACATATTTTCAAACGCTGGCTTAATATGCCAAGCTCACAAGCTCTTGTTTATAAAGCCTTAAAAGGTATAAAAGAGAGTGGAATGGCTATGGAAATTTCTTCTGCGGGCTTACGCAAACCTTGTAATGAAATTTACCCTTGCGATGTGTTAATGCAGATGGCTGCCGAATTAAAGTTGCCGATTAGCTTTGGCTCTGATGCTCATTGTGTGAATACGGTGGCTTTTGGTTTTGATTTACTTGAAACTTATGCGAAAAAATTTGGCTTTACCCAAAGCGTTTACTTTAAAGAAAGAAAGATGATTAGCCAAGCGTTTTAAAAAGCTAACTTTTTATATTATTCTGTGAGCTGTTTTGGGTTTTGTTAATATAAAAGTTTATTCATATTTATTTAGACGATGAAGAGTTTTCAAGTTCTTGTAAAAAAACATCATAATCTCTGATATAATCGCTTTCGTCATAGTGTTCTGAGGCTAAAACCATTACAACACAATCAGGGCTGAAATTTGTGAATTCACGCCAAATATTATGTTTAATATATAAGCCTTGTGTGGGAGAATTGAGATGAACGGTTACTTTTTCTTTCCCATTATCCAAAATAAAATCGCACGAACCAGATGTACAGATTATAGCTTGCTCTAGTTTGCGATGTGCATGTTTGCCACGCACGGCATTGGCGGCTGTTCCCCAGATATAATAAACTCTTTTGATCTCAAAAGGGAAATGTTTTCCTTTTTCTAAGGCGATAAGGTTACCCGTGTGGTCGCCTGCTACCTGAAAGTTTAAGAGAGAATAATCTACCATGTTGTCAATTCCTGTTTTTTGGGGTTTTATAGAAAAGAGGTTGCGATTATTAGTCGTAACCTCTTTAAGTTTTTACCTAATTATTTAGGTAAATAAAAACGGCAGGTTTTTAAAGATAATCGCCACGATTAAATTTAAAACGTTCTGTTGTTGCCAAGACATCAAGTTCGTTCAAAATATTTTCCATACTTGGATTTTTGGTTGAAAGGTTTTGAGTGTCAAGGCGTAGAGTTTTAACTCCGTTAGACAGGTCTTGCAATAGTGAGTGTGCGTTTTTTAAGCTTTCTGAGTTGTTGTTTAAGCTGTTAGTATAGCGTTCAAAGCCGTCAATAAGGTCGTTTACACCTTTTGTCATATTGCTTAATAAAAGCTTTTCTTGTTCAGCCTCAGCATCAACCGGTGAAAGTGTTTTTAACACAGCCTCTGTTTGCAGGGGAATTCCGGACGCATCAGTTGCAAGCCCTAATCCTGAACCCGGTGGCGGAGCTAACAAAGTAGAAGCTTTAGTATTTTTAACATCTAATTTAGACGCCAATAAATTGCTAAATTCTTCGCTCTGTTGAAGAACAGGCTTCTTTTGTGTGTCTGCCTGACCTGCTTGAATAATTTGTATTTGTTCTAGACTAATACTCATAGCGCCCCCAAAATGACTATTGTGAACTATTTATTTAATTCACATTAAAACTAAAGCAAAAAGC
The DNA here is from genome assembly GCF_900143255.1 of Desulfovibrio litoralis DSM 11393. Classification (NCBI taxonomy): domain Bacteria; kingdom Pseudomonadati; phylum Thermodesulfobacteriota; class Desulfovibrionia; order Desulfovibrionales; family Desulfovibrionaceae; genus Desulfovibrio; species Desulfovibrio litoralis. Next base: position 28,731 of record NZ_FRDI01000011.1, on the reverse strand, counting down.
GTGCCTGTTGATTTGTTTATATAAGTCGTTGTTTTATTTGTGTTTTTTTATAATTGTTCAAGAAAAAATTGCCTCGTTGTTTTAAACGTATTTATAAAGGCAAAAAATTCCCAAGTTTTTTTTAATTCTTGTGTTTTATTTTCAAGGTTAATTATATCTGAAAATTATTTTTATGCAACTTGAGATTATTGGAGGCTTTGGCGACTATTGTACAATGGTTTTCATTTTGGTTTTACAAGATAAATTTTATATAAAAAAAGACCCCTAAGAAAATCTCAGGGGTCTTTATATTAATTAAACTAATTTAACTTTTAAGACTAGAAGTCGTACTTAAATCCAACTTGAGCCTTCCAAGCGTCTTCTACGTTAGAACCGCTAACTGAAGTGAAACGAGTGTTAGGAGCTGCAACACCATCAGTATAGTTAACGTTACGAGCTGAACTTAAATCAAGATTGATATAAGCTAAGTCAACCATGAAAGTTAAGTTTTCATAGATTTTGTAGCTGTGGTCAAAGTTAACTTCCCAAGCGCCTTCGCCTTCTACTAAGTAGAGGTCATCAGGATTTCCGCCCATTGAACCTTGTACAGGAACAGCACCGGAAAAGCTTCTACGTAAATCTCTGATTATGCCTTTGTCGTTAGTACCACCGTAGTAGTAAACGCCTAAGCTGTGCTTGAGGTCTTCGATAAAGCTTACGTCTTTAACATAGAGACCAACTCCCCACATACCAATACCGGAAGTAGTTAACTGAGTATCAGTCATAACACCGCTTTGTGATCTATCAGTACCGAAAGAACCTACGCCGTAGCTAGCAGAAACTGTAGGCATACGACCCATTTCGCCTTTACGCCAGTCGCTACGATCATCACCGGTTGAGTACCAACCCATGATTCCAGGAGTACCCCACTCAGCTTTGTAATCAACAGAAAGGTCTACTAACCAACCTTTTGTTTTAAAATCGCTGATGCTAGTAGTATAAGTGTCGGTTGCAGCATGATAGTTGTAACGACGAACAGCATTGTCAGTAGAAGAAGAACCATACATGATGTCAGCTTTTACTACGAATGGGTCAAAAAGATCCATTTCAAATGCAGTTCCTACCCACCATGCATCAGTGCCACCAATGCTTGGATCAAGACGATTGTCGATAGGGTTAGCCTGACCAGGAACAGCCATATCAAAGAAGCTGTATCCATGTGCATAAGGGTTACGTACGAACCAATCACCAGCAGGTTGTAATCCACCATTGTTATTCAAGATACGACGATTGTCAATAGAACCATCAGCTCTTAAGTTTGCAGGAAATAAGAAGTTGGTTTCTGGATCTTGTAAGGCTGGAGTATCAGCACCGGCTGTCAAGTAAGAAGCCCAAGGAGTGATTTTAAAACCATCAAGGGTAACAGGAGCGATCAAAGCAAACATATCCATTTCATCAGATTCGTCAGCACCCCAACCGTCTCTTTCTTGACCGTCCCAAGGACGAGCCCAAAGAGCGGTAAGAGCGAAGTTATCGTTTACTTTATAAGAAGTAACGAAAGCAGCACCGTCGTCATCTAATACAGGAGATCCTGCAACAGCACCAGGCAACAAGAGACCTTGAAGACCGATACGGAAGTTAAGTTTTTGATCAGTACCAGGAGCATACCAGTCAATATAAGCACGACGAGTTTCGATGTTAACACCGTCAGTACCTAAAGCACCACCACTGTTAGCACCGCTTCTGTCAGCAGCACCGCCAAACGCAGAACCGTTACCTTGACCCCAGTCAATATCGCCGATTTCAAAGAATAAAACACCTTTGAGTGATTCAGAAGCGATAATATCGATTTGGGTGCGGAAGCGTTGGATAGCTTTAAAGTTATCAGAATCAGCTTCTTGATAAAAAGACTCGCCTCTAAAATCAGTTGAACCTTTGGCAGCTTGTACTTGCCAACCAAAAGCCATGTCATAGTTACCGGAAGCTTTGATTTCTACTGCTGAAGCAGAAGTAGCACAACCTAAGCCTAACAATCCGGCAAGAACTAATGAAGTAATACGTTTCATTGTTACCTTCCTTTTAAAAAGTCTTAAATTTATAAGATGTTTAGAACACTTCGTTTACTCTTGTAAACAAACTATGGCTTCGTTATATAGTAGTTTAAAAAATTTGACAAGCTTTTTTTTTAAAAAATGTAAAAAAAATTAAACTTTTTATAAAAAATCTATAATTTGTCTAGAATAATTCTAAAATAGTCATAAAAATTATAACCTTATATAATTCAGCCTGTAAAAAATATTTTTAATTTTTTTTCGCCTATATATAAGGTTATAGTTTTTATTTTTTAAAAAAGCGTTTTTTCGCCCGCTCATTTATTATACGGCTTAGTCTAAGTCTTTAAATTTAGGAACGCCGTTATAAGCTAAAGAGATAATCTCATAGTTAATACGTCCGCGAGGGGCATCAACAATAACCTCGTCGCCTTCATATTTTCCTAAAAGAGCTAAACCAACGGGGGAAAATACAGAAATAGAACCCGAAACATAATCGGTTTCATCAGGGCCTAAAAGTAAATATTCTTTGACTTCGCCCGAGTCTAAGTCTTCGATCTTAATCGTTGCACCGTAAATAACCTGATCGCTTTGGATATTGGCAAGGTCAAGAACATTAAACTGGGGCATGCGAGATTCGATATAACGAATTTTTGCTTCCAGCATACCCTGACGCTCTCTGGCGGCGTCATATCCTGCGTTTTCGCTAAGGTCGCCTTCTTCTTTGGCTTCTTTAATTGCCTGAATAACGCCGGGGCGTTCGGCTTTAAGGCGTTCAAGCTCAATTTTGGTACGCTCAAAGCCTTGAATTGAAATAGGAATAGAACTCATAATCTTCACCTCTGAAAATAAATAAAAAATGTGTTAACATTATATAATAAAAAAACGCTAACTCGCTTTAGTTTAAATGTGAGTTAAACGTGGAATATGAAAATTAAACAATATTATTTTTATAAAACAACAAAATATATTAAAAAATTTACTAAGTTTGAAAGTTGTAAAAATAAAAACTGTCCGCATAAAGTATCGGCTTGATATTTATACGGGCAGTGATTTTTTTCAGGATAGTTTTATTTATATATACGCTTACAATTGTTTTGGCAAGCAGTAAAAAAAACTTAGCCTTATATTAGCTAAATGATTAAAATAGAGAAAAGCTGAACGTTGACATTCAGCTTAAATTTAATAAATTTTATTGGAGCGGGAGACGGGATTTGAACCCGCGACTTCAACCTTGGCAAGGTTGCACTCTACCGCTGAGTTACTCCCGCGGTATTTGAAAAGCAATTTTTTTTTAAATAATTTATGAAAATAAATCAAGCAATATTTTACAATATTCCGATTTTATAAAGAGATTTTTATTGAAAACTGGAGGCGGCATCCAGATTTGAACTGGAGGATAAAGGTTTTGCAGACCTCTGCCTTACCACTTGGCTATGCCGCCTAAGAAACAATTTGGAGCGGGAGACGGGATTTGAACCCGCGACTTCAACCTTGGCAAGGTTGCACTCTACCGCTGAGTTACTCCCGCTCAACGAGTTTTTGTTTTTATACAATTGACGATAAACTGTCAAGTTATTTGTTTTGAGAAAATAAGAGATTTTTTAATATTTGTCTTTTATATTTTGGGAAAAACGTTTATTGTCAGTTTAGATAGAACAATAAAATATTTTTTGGGTTCAAAATAATTTGTTTCAATTAATAAATTAGCGTGATTTTCTTTAACTTTCTTAAGGTAGGAAACCTTTAAATAATGTCAAATGTTTTAGATGAAAGTACCGTACAGGCAATAGAACTGGTTAAAAATGTTCAAACCATTATGAATACCGGTTTTTTTGAAGGCTTTTTCTACGGAACCGTGTTTGTAATGCTTTTAATTTTACGCTTTTTTATAAAGTTTAAACATAAAACCATTGCTGACCTTTATTTTTTTATTTATATATTCATGCTTTGTTTTTTAAGTCTGGTCTCGGCCGGAGAGTGGCGCTTAGAAGCGTTTAACTCTGTTGAGTATCCGTCTCTTGCTCTTAGTTTTTCGATATTAACGGTTTTTTCCGCTTATATGCTTGGCGTAAAAGAACTTTTAAAACGCTATGTATTGCCTTTTTTTAATAGTTTTTTTGAAGTTGCGATTTTGATTGTCGGGCTGGTTTTGTTTATTCCGCCTTTAGTTAAAATTAATATTGCATATATTAACTATTATATCATTATATTTCAAAACCTTTTTGTTATCTCAATTACTTTGTTTTTGTGGAATAAAAAAATATTTATTCGAAAAGAAGTTTTGTTAAGTCGCTTGGTTCTTATTGTTTGGAGTGTTTTAATTTTATTTGGCGACCCGACAAACCTTGCGGTAACGCCTTATAGAGCAGATGTGCTTTATAAAGGGATTTTATTGTTTGAACTTGTTTTTATGCTTTGGATAGGAAACAAGTTTATTCTTCAACTTTCAAGAGAACATATTGAACTTACGGTTGCTAAAGAAAATTTAGAGGCTTTATCTTATTCTGATGGTTTAACATCTTTATATAACAGGCGTTTTTTTGATGAAACTTTAAGTACGGTTTTAACCCGAATGAATAAAACACATCAAGACGGTGTTTGTCTGATTATGCTTGATGTTGATCATTTTAAAAATTTTAACGATACTTACGGACACCCGGCTGGTGATGTTGCCCTTATTGATTTAGCAAACACAATTAAAGAAAATATCCGTTTAGCTAGTGATTTTCCTTGTCGTTATGGCGGTGAAGAGTTTATTATTATCTTTAGCGGTCCTTTAAGTGCCGCTTTAAGAGTTTCGGAAAAAATCCGTGTTATGTATTCTCAAAAGGCTCAAAAAGTTAATGATCAAGAAGTATTTATTACTGTTTCTTTGGGTGTGGCTTTGGCCCGTGAGAACGAAGAGTCAAAAGAATTAATCGCCAGAGTCGATGCGGCGTTATATAATGCTAAACAAAGCGGGCGAAATCGTGTTTGTGTTGCAAATTAGTCTTGAGAGTGAGAGTTTGTTGATTTTTTTATGATTCACAAAATAAGTTTTTTTAACCCGTTGTTTAAAATATTTTTGTTGTTGTTTTCGGCTTTGGCTGTTTGGTTTGCCTATCTTTTTTTACTTTTGTTTTTATTGCCGTCTCAGCGTGAGTTGGTTGAAGATTTTTATATTTCACCAACGGTATATGACCGCAATAATACTTTGTTTGCTGCCAGATTATCGGTAAAAGAAGAGTGGCTTTTTCCAATTCCTTTAAAAGATATGGGAAAATGGCTTCCGAAAATTTGTATTGCTGTTGAAGACAGGCGTTTTTATGAACATAACGGGGTTGACCCTTTGGCTTTGTTGCGTGCTATTGGGCAAAATATAAAGGCAAAACGAGTTATTTCCGGGGCTTCGACTGTTTCCTCACAACTTATTCGTCTTTCTCACCCAAGAGAAAGAAATTTAAAGTCAAAACTATTTGAGTTTATACAGGCTGTTAAGTTAGAGCTTGAATTGAGCAAAGATGAAATTTTAGAACTTTATCTAAACAGGGCACCTTTTGGCGGAACTTTAAGAGGGGTTGAAGCGGCGTCGAGACAATATTTTGGTAAAAGAGCCAAAGAGTTATCGCTTTCAGAATCAGCTATGCTGATCGCTTTATTGAGAGGTCCGACTTATTATCGCCCTGATAGAAATGAAACTGCCTTAAGAGAACGTCGAGATCAAATTTTAAATTTGTTGTTTCAAAAAGGCATTATTTCAGAAGCTGATTTTAATTTGGCAAAAGAAGAAACTATTCCTCTTTCTAAGTATCAAATGCCTGCCGAGGCGAGACATTATTTCGACTTGTTGCTTGAAACTTTGTCGAAAGAGGAATTTAAGTGGTTTAGAAATAAAGAACGGTTTGGAATAATAAGTTCTTTGGATTTAAAGAAACAAAAACAGGTTGAAGCTTTTTTAAAAAATTATTTGGCTTCTTATAGCCCTGATTTAACGGCGTCTTTAATTGCTTTGGATAATCACAGCGGTGAAATTTTGGTTTATGTCGGTAATGCGCGCTATGAACACGGAACGGATAAAAACTGGGTTGATTGTGTGCGTGCAAGGCGTTCTCCCGGGTCTATTTTAAAACCTTTTCTTTATTTAACGGCTTTTGAGCGTGGTTTTTTTATTCCAAAATCTTTGATAGCAGACAGTCCCTTGGCTTTTTCCGGCATTGCCCCAAGAAACTTTGATGAAAAATATCGAGGGCCGGTAACGGTTGGATTTGCTTTGTCAGAGTCTTTAAACGCCCCTGCGATCAGGGTATTAAGGCGTATTGGTTATGAAGACAGCTTAATTGCGTTAAGGCGTTTGGGCTTTTCTTTTTTAACCCAAAAAAGTGGTTTTTATGGCGACTCCTTAATTTTGGGCGGTTGCGAAGTGAACGCATTGCAAGTGGCGAATGCTTATTCCGTTTTGGCTCGTTTGGGTATTCCAAAGCCAATGAGTTTAGTGAAACAGCAAGGTTTAAATAAAAATACGGAAAAAGCAGACGAAAGCCTTAAGCTTTTTGTAAAAGGTAGTGAACTGGGAAAAGATCCGCTTTTTTCAGAGAGTGCGGCGTGGTTTGTTGCCGATACTTTAAACAACAGGCGTAAAGTGGCTTCTCTTGTGAGTGGAACAGGTAACGAAATTTTGCCGAATATTGCTTTTAAAACCGGAACTTCGTTTGGTTTGCGTGATGCGTGGTGTGCCGCATATACTCCAAGGTATACGGTTGTTACTTGGGTGGGAAATATGAACGGAACTTCCGACAAAGATTTGGTCGGTTTACGCATTGCGGCACCGATAGCTTTAAGAATTTTAAATGACTTTATGAAAACTTATATGGGAACAAGAAGCTCAGATCTCAATAAATATTGGTATAAGATGCCTGATGATATTGAAGAATTTCAAGCTTGTTCGGTTTCTGGACAAGGCCTTACGCCGCAGTGTCCTTCGAGCATTCCCGCTTTACGCATTAAAAATGTCAGCAGTACAAAACCTTGCAGTTTGCATAAATCAGTTGGCTCAGTGGTGCAAACTATTTGGCCGTCTGAGTTGGCAGATTTTGCTCTTAAATTTAAGGCACAGGTAAGACACTCGCCAAAAATCCAGATTACCTCACCTTTACCAAAAAGTAAGATATTTATTCGACAAAATGTAAAAGATCAAAAAATATCTTTAGTTAGTGAGGGCGGAGCAGGTAAAATTTATTGGTATATCGACAAAACCTTTTTTGCCGTTCAACAGTCAGGCGAACAATTATTGTGGGAAATGAGCGAAGGTCGACACAGTATCAGCGTTGTAGATGAAGCAGGTAAGACAGATAAAATCGAAATAAATATTTTTGGAATAGGAAGCAAGGCCGCCCCCTCGAGTTTATTACCTGTTTTGAATCTTGAGCTGAACACTACTAACAGCACAACTCAGTCTAATTAAGGGCATTGTAAAATTTGGTTTTGCGTAGTTTTTTCATCGTGTTATGCTTTGTATGCATATATGAATAAAAGAATAAACACTCATTTTACAGAAAAATTTAATTTTTCTTTGTTTCGGTGATGTTTGGAGTATCTTTCTGGCGAAAGGCTCTTCTTTGTTTTTTAGACAGACTATAAAAAAATAACCGTCATATCCAAAGACATAACGGTTATTTTAATTATTTCAGTATATTTTAATAAACGCCAAGGTCTATCATAGCATCGGCAACTTTACGGAAACCGGCGATATTTCCGCCGAGAACCAAGTTGTGTGGCTCGCCAAATTCTTTGGCTGTGCGACTTGCGCCATCAAAAATTCCACTCATAATGCCTTTGAGTTTTGCGTCTACTTCATCAAAGCTCCACTGCATCATGACTGCGTTTTGAGACATTTCCAATAAAGAGGTGGAAACTCCGCCCGCATTGGAACACTTAGCCGGAGCATAAGAGATTTTTGCGGCTAAAAATGCGTTAACAGCATCAGCTGTGCTTGGCATGTTTGCACCTTCGGAAACGCAGATACAACCATTTTTCAATAGTTCTGTAGCGTCTTCAAGGTTTAATTCGTTTTGGGTCGCACTCGGAAATGCAGCCTGACAAGGAACCGACCAAACAGCGTTACGCCCTTTAGGGTAAGCAGATACGGGAGTAAACACGGCATCTGGGCAAAGTTCGGCATAACGAGAGATTCTGGCTTGTTCTTTCTCTTTTACTTGTTTTAAAACATCAAGTTTTATACCTGATTTGTGGTAAATCATACCGCTTGAGTCAGAAACGGTAACAGGGGTTGCACCGAGTTGATATAATTTTTCAATGGTATAGATAGCTACGTTACCTGAACCTGAAACGGTACAAATTTTACCTTCGAGGCCTTGGTTGCGACTTTTTAACATTTCGTCGGCAAAGTATACAGAACCATAGCCTGTTGCTTCTTTACGAGCCAAAGAACCGCCCCAAAGCAGACCCTTTCCGGTAAGAACGCCTTCGTGAGCATGAGTAAGACGTTTATATTGACCATACATATAGCCGATTTCTCTTGCTCCTACGCCAATATCTCCGGCAGGAACGTCAATGGTCGGCCCTAAATGACGATAGAGTTCGGTCATAAAGGCTTGACAAAAACGCATTATTTCGTTGTCTGACTTGCCTTTAGGGTCAAAGTTTGCACCGCCCTTTGCTCCGCCGATGGCAAGACCTGAAAGGGAGTTTTTGAGAATTTGTTCAAACCCGAGAAATTTGATAATTCCGCTATATACGCTTGGGTGAAAGCGTATTCCGCCTTTATAAGGCCCGATTGCGGAGTTATATTGAACACGGAACCCGCGGTTAACTTGAACTTCGCCTTTATCGTCAATCCAAGCGACTCTAAAAATAATTTGACGCTCAGGTTCAACCAAGCGTTCAACTATTTTATGTTTTTGATATTTGGGTTCTTTATTGAAAAGAGGAGCAAGAGAGTGAAGAACTTCTTCAACTGCTTGATAAAACTCAGGCTCACCCGGGTTATTTTTTCTGACTTTTTCAGAAACTTCTTGTAAATACTGGGACACTGTAATTCTCCTAAGATTTAAAAAAATAATAATATTCCTTGCAGTTATGATAAATACAGGGAAAGGAGCCAACTAAAACGTGATTTAATTTAACTTGTAGCCTTGTTCTTGTCTATTTTTTTTTATAAAAAATCAAAAAAATTTGATAATTCTATTGGTTGCAAGAAAAAAGTAAATTATTTAAGATACCTTTTGTTTGTCTTAACCTCTTTTTTTTCTTAGTTAGAGACTATTACACAATAGTCTCAAAGTGGCTTTCGCCATAAAGACAGTCCGGAAAGACACTCCAAAAACCACGAATAAAGCCAATAGGCTGGCTTTGCCTGCCAGTGGACTTAAAACTCTTGCGGGGTGTTTCGGGGGTATCCCTCGAAACAAAGGGGAAATTTAATTTTCCTGTAAAATGAGTGGTTTTTGTGGCTTAATACGTTTTATGATATGTGTATACAGAACATAAAACGATGATAAAAGCACGCAAAACGAAGTTTTGCAATGGTCTTAGTTAATAAGTAGAGTTGTAAATGACAAAATAAAATATATAATGTATAAAAAGACATATGACGCTAGAAGCTTGTTAAAGATTGCGTTTCTTAATATAAAAAATATGTTTTATTTAACTACCTTATAATTTTCAGGAGACAAAATGAGAACTAAAATAATCGCAACAATCGGGCCGGCTTCAAGTTCGCCGGAAGTTTTATCAAAGCTTATTCAAGCCGGCGTAAGAATTTTTCGTTTAAATTTTTCGCATGGTGATGCCTCAATGTTTGTTGAGCTGATTGACAATATCAGAAAACAAGAAATGAAACACAATATTCCAATTACCATTATGCAGGATTTATCAGGTCCAAAAGTGCGTATCGGCAATCTTGATGTCCCTTCAATTACTTTTAGTGCCGGATCTAAGGCTTATTTAGGTTTAAAAAAACCGGAAAATGCCGATTTGCCTTTTATGCCTTTTGACAATCATATGATGCTTGCCGACCTTGACGTTAAAGATCATATTGTTTTAAGCGACGGTGGGTTACAGTTTGATGTTGTTAAAAAAATAAATAACGAGCTTGTTGTATTGCAGGCGAATAATAGCGGCATAGTAACGTCTCGTAAGGGTCTTGCCATGCCGGGTAAGTCGTTTAAAGTTCCGGCTTTGACTGAAAAAGATAAAAAAGATTTAGCTGATGGCTTACGACTTGGAGTTGATGCGGTTGCTTTATCTTTTGTGCAAACTCCCGAAGATATTTTGGAAGCTAAAGCGATTATTATAAGCCATGGACGTAAAGTCCCTGTGGTTGCCAAGCTTGAAAGACAAAATGCCGTTGATCGTCTTGATGAAATTTTGGCGGTAACCGATGTTGTTATGGTTGCACGAGGCGATTTGGGAATAGAGTGTCCTTTGCCTAAGTTGCCGACTATGCAAAAACGTATTATCGCAGCTTGCAACAGGGCGGCTAAACCGGTTATTGTCGCAACCCAGATGTTGCTTTCAATGGTTAATAACCCTGTTCCAACTCGGGCTGAAACAACTGACGTTGCCAACGCCGTTATTGACGGGGCTGATTGTGTTATGCTTTCCGAAGAAACGGCGATGGGTGCATATCCTGTTGAAGCTGTTAAATTTATGGCACAAATTACCGAAGAGGCAGAGGCCGTTTTACATGAGCGCCAACCTGTAAGTAATGTCAGTAGAGAACATCTTTTATTTAAAAAACATTATACGGCGGCTCAAAAAGAGGCAACTCCGTCGGAATTTTTAACTTTGGCGGCTTGTCAGTTAGCGGAAGTTTCTCACGCCAGAGCCTTGGTTTGTCATAGTGTAAGCGGTTCATCAGGTCGCCAAACCGCCTCTTATCGCCCGAAACAAGAACTTTATGTTTTAACCCCTGATCATGTTTCGCTTAAGAGCTTAAATTTTTCTTGGGGGGTTAACCCGATCTTGGTTGATGAAAATATGCCGGGACATTTAGAAAGAGCGGAATATTTTATTGACACCAATAAAGAGTTTTCCGCAGGAGACCGAATAGTCATTACTGCCGGACAAACAAATAACGTTGCGGCAAATAAAGGTACTAACTTGGTTAAAATTTATGCAAAATAACTGAATAAAGACCATTCAAAACTTTGGTTTGCGTGCTTTTTTTATCGTTTTATGCTCTGTAACACATAACATAAAAAGTCTTAAACCACAAAAACCACTAATTTTACAGAACAATTAAATTTTCCCTGTACTTTCGAGGGTTTCACCCCCGAAGCCCCCAAGCCCACTGGCAGGCAAAGCCAGCCTAGCGTTCTTTATTTTCGAGGGTTTCACCCCCGAAGCTCTCCGCAAGAGCTTTAAGCCCACTGGCAGGCAAAGCCAGCCTAGTGTGATTATTCGTGGTTTTTGGAGTATCTTTTTGGCGAAAGCTGCTAGGATACTATTGTACAATAGTCTCTAATAACTTATTGTTAAGGTCTGATATTAATTACCTGCATATTTTAACCGGCTTAATCATGGAGTGTTTATTTTGAGTAAGGCAAAAAATAGAACAACGATACCCGATAATATCAATGAAGAATATTACCAAATTGGCTTGGCGATTATTGAAAGTTTTCCAAAATATCGCCCCCCTGTCGATTTGTTTGTTTTTAAAGAAGAGCTTGGAGTTTTAGAGCCACTTTTCCGTAAAGGTTCTCGCTTAAGTAATGAAGAGGTTGAGCTTGTCAATAAGCTTTGTTCCGAAGGTGATTTATTTGTTTCAAGAACAGACCACCCGATTTATTCACAACATATCGTAAAACAACTCGATCTTGTTTTAGTTGATAAAAACTTAAAAGAAGGCGAAGTCGCCGATATTATTCAACGTGCGTTGGCTTTGCGTCTAAATGATTTTCTTGAACAACCGGTAAAAATTCTTTTTGATCCTTTATATGTTGATTTAATGGTTTTAACCGAATATTTGAATGAAGATAATCATCGCATTAAGCTTTTTATGCGTAGATTATCAACGGAATATAGTTTGGTTAACCACTCAACCAATACACTTTGGGTCGGGTTGTGGCTTTTGTTTAACGTTAAAACAAGCGAAGAACTTACTCGAAAAAGTATTGACAATACGGCGTTAGCTTTACTCTTGCACGATATAGGCATGAGCAAAGTTCCGCCTTTTATTCTTACTAAAAGTACGGCCTTAAAAATTGAAGAAAAAGACAAAATTTTGCCTCACCCTGTTGTTGGCTTTAAAATAGCTCAAAAGCTCGAATTAGTGGCTGATGAAGTCAGACAGGCAATTGTTGAACACCATGAACGTCTTGACGGTTCGGGTTATCCGCAAAAAGCAAAAGCGAACCAACTAAGTCGCCTTGGACGTATTGCGGCGGTTGCCGATTCTTTTTGTGCAATGATTACCAAACGTCCTTATGCCGGTGCTAAAGCTCCATTGGCGGCTGCTCAAGAACTTATGGCAGACAAAGCTCGTTATGATTCGGCGTTTGCATCTGCTTTGGCGGGGGCTTATGTTATGGAAGCTTTTGGAAAAAACAAAGCTTAACTTGCGTTTGACTTATTTTTAATATTTAATTTGGTGAGTTCCGGTAGCTTTTAAATCATGTCTATAAAAAAAACAGCACAAACCGTGCAATTTAGCCTTCCCGGCTTTTCTTCCGGTCTTGTACCTTCTGAACCTTACATCGGAATAGATGAAGCGGGGCGTGGTTGTCTTGCCGGTCCTGTTGTTTCGGCGGCGGTTTGGTTACCTCAAGGGGCTTTGTCTGAAACCTTGAGTAATCTAACAGATTCTAAACTCTTAAAAGCAGAAGAAAGAACAGCTCTTGTGCCTTTAATCAAAAAAGAAGCCATTGCTTTCGGTCTTGGTTTAAGTTGGCAACAAGAGGTTGATGCTTACAATGTTTTAAAAGCGACCCATATTTCCATGTTGCGGGCTATAATTGCTTTAAAGATTAATTTTGACAAAAAAAATAAGGCAAAAACTGCGGGGCTTGAGTCTTTACCTCTTCTTTTGGTTGATGGAAACAGGCGTATTCCCGACGCTCTTTTTATGGATAAAGCATTTTTGGGAAATCAAACCTGTAAATATCCCCCGCGTCAACGCACCTTGGTCAAAGGGGATTTATTGGCTTCGTCTATTTCTGCGGCTTCTGTTTTGGCAAAAACTTTTCGAGACGATTTAATGGAAGCTTATGAATTGCGTTATCCGAATTATGGTTTTTATTTTCATAAAGGTTATGCAACACAGGCACACAGAGATGCAATTTTAAAATATGGTGCTTGTCGTTTACATCGTAAGAGTTTCGCCGGAGTACGTTAATTTTTTCAGTTGTCCTAACTAACTATAAAATCTATAGAAAATTTCGAGGCGTGGTGTGTCGCAAAAAATATACCCACAAAGTCATCAGAATAAAGCGAAACATCTAGAGCTGGGTGACGCCGGAGAAGCTTTTATTTTAAAGCAGTTTGACCTTTTGGATTTAAAATTATTAGCAAAAAATTGGCGACCGGATATTTTATCCATTAAAAACGAAGCTCAATATCGTGGGGTTGAACTAGATTTTGTCGCACTTGATCAAACGATTGAGTCTCAGCTTGTTTTTATAGAAGTGCGGACACGTACAATAAAAATAGATAAAAAAACTTTAGAGTTATTTCTGGCTGATCCCCAAAAAGCTGATGAACACATAGAGTATAGCGTAGATTGGAACAATATTTTTTCATCGGCGAAACAAAAAAAACTAATAAGGGCGGCAAAGGCTTGGCTTCAGCTAAAAAATATGTGGCACTGTGCCTGTCGTTTTGATTTGTTTTATGTTGTCAGGTATGTGGAAAATATTTCGCCCGTGCATAAAAAAATAAATGATCAAAGTCTTGTTTTGTTAACTTCGCCTTTTTTCTTTAAGCATTACAGTAACGTATTGGAGGATTATCATGTTATGGATAGTTGCAACGCCGCTTGGCAACCCCGCTGATCTTTCCTTTAGAGCCAAAGAAACTCTGACTCAAGCCGATTTAATCTTAGCCGAAGATACACGCAGAGCCGGGCTGATTTGTCAACGTTGTGGTGTTGTTCCCAAGGCTTTTTTAAGTTTTCATGAACACAACGAAGTGGAAAGACAGGAACAAATTTTAAACGAGCTTAAACAAGGTAAAAATTTGGCGTTGATTTCCGATGCGGGAACTCCGCTTATGGCTGACCCCGGCTATCGTCTTGTGCGGGCTTGTCGTCAAGAGGGGCTTGAGGTTTCTCCGATTCCCGGGGCTTCTGCTCCGATTGTGGCGTTGTCGGCGAGCGGTTTACCGCCTCAGCCTTTTACTTTTTTTGGTTTTTTACCTCGTAAGCAATCTGAAAAAGAAAAGATATTTCAACAGTTTGTTAGCTTTAAAAGCACGCTTGTTTTTTTTGAACGTAAAGACAGAGTTAAAGAAAGTTTAGAGTTGGCGTTTAAAGTTTTGGGAAAGCGTGAGTTTTGTATTGCGAGGGAACTTACTAAAACTTATGAAGAGTTTATTTTGTCTACTTTGGATAAGTGGGAAGATTTGTCCGAAGAACTTTTAGGAGAGTTAACAATTATTATTGCACCAAGTGGCAGTAGTGGAACGGCAGAACGCACAGACCTTGAAACTTTAAAAAAGTTGGTGGAAAAAGGACTTACTCAACAGCTAAAAGTAAAAGAATTGGCAAAACTTCTCAAAACCCAAACCGAAGGTTGGAGTTTAAAAGAACTTTATGCCTTTATTGAAGCTCAAAAGTAAAAAAAACGACAAAGAATTGTGTGCGTTAAAAGCGTCCGCTGTGTCCAAACCCGCCGCTGTCTCTTTGACTTAGCGAAAGCTCGTTAACTTCTTCAAAGCTTGGACGAATAAATGGCTGAAAGACCGCTTGAGCGATTCTTTCTCCGTGTAAAATTTCTTTGTCTTTTTCGCTTGTGTTTAAAATATAGATAAAAATTTCTCCCCTATAATCCGGGTCTATGATTCCGACCCCTTGGGCGACACAAAGCCCTTCTTTTGCCCCAAGACCACTACGTGAATAAATAAAGGCGGCAATATTTTCAGCGATTGGTTCAAACGCTAGACCAACAGCTATTTTTTTTCGTTCACCTTTTTTTATTATTAATGATTTTTGATCTTCTAAACAGGCTCTTAAATCTAAACCAACGGCTTGGTCTGTTGCATAAAAGTTATTGTAACAGGCTGATTCATTTGTAAAAACGTTATATAGTTTTTTGGCATCTCTAAAAAACTTTATTTTTATTTTTTGACTGTTCATTTGAGTTCCTTAACTTTTTTATATTTATATTAAGATGATTGGTGTAAATGTTTTTTAATTAAGCTGTTATTTAAAAGTATATGAAAAAACTCTGTAAAAAGTATAGTAATTTTTCAATATTAACAAATACAATAACGTATACACAATTTGCAGTATAAAATATTTTAATTTCTTGTCTATTTTTAAAATTTGCGTTATCAAATAAGAATATAAGCAAAAATGTATTAAGTCGCCGTTTATTTGTTATTTTACTCCGGAGGTATTATGAAACCTATTAAAATTATTAACGTTATTCCGTTATTGCCCACAGAGTTAGAACCTATCTGGCACTTGGCATATAACCATTGGTTTACTTGGAATCATAATATCGAGACTTTATTTGCTCAGATTGACCCCCTTTTGTGGAATCAAAGCTATAAAAATCCGGTTTGGTTTTTAAATCATGTTTCTCAAACCAGGCTTAAAGAATTGGCAAACGATACTTTATTTAAAGAGCGTTTAAATGAAGCGGTTGAACAACTTCGCCTTTATACCTCAAAGCCCTCTCCGCATAATTTTGAAGACGTAAAAAGCGGTGATCCCGTTATTGCATATTTTAGCTTGGAGTTTGGGGTAAGCCAGTGTTTACCTATTTATTCAGGTGGGCTTGGAATTCTTGCCGGCGATCACCTTAAAAGTGCAAGCGACCTTAATGTTCCACTTATCGGTATGGGACTTGCCTATCAACAGGGATATTTTCGCCAATATATGAACATAGAAGGTTGGCAACAAGAGCGTTATCCCAACTATGATTTTGACCAAATGCCAATGCGTCATGTGCTTGATCAAGACGGAAATATTTGTAAAGTTCACTTAAATATAGGCGACCGCCCTTTGGTAGCATCTATCTGGGTAACCGAAGTAGGGCGAATTTCGCTGTATTTATTAGACACAAATCTTCCGGAAAACCCTCCTGAATTTCGTCCTATTACCTCTCGCTTGTATTTTGGCGATAATGAAATGCGTTTATGGCAGGAAATGCTCCTTGGTATTGGCGGTATAAAAGCTTTAAAAGTAATTGGCGTAGACCCTAAGGTTATTCATATGAACGAAGGGCACTCCGCTTTTGCCGGGCTTGAACGAGTAAGAGAGTTTATGAAAGGACATAATCTTAGCTTTGAAGCGGCGGTTGAGGTCGCGGCTTCCGGCTCTATCTTTACGACTCATACTCCCGTGCCTGCCGGAAATGATCGCTTCCCGCCTGATTTAATGCAAAAATATTTTGAAGGTTATGCACGGGATATGGGGCTTGCCTTTAAGGTCTTTATGGCTTTGGGGCGTGAAAATCCGCATGATGATGCCGAACATTTTTGTATGCCGGTTTTGGCTTTGCGTTTGTCTCGTTTTAATAACGGAGTTTCCACTTTGCATGGGCATGTTTCACGGAATATGTGGAAACAAGTTTGGAATCAGTTCCCTGTCGACGATATGCCGATTGGTTCGGTAACAAACGGAATTCACGCTCCGACTTGGGTTTCTTCTGATATTGGAACTCTTTTTGACCGTTACCTTGGTTTAAACTGGCGAGAAGAACCCGATACTCATAAAGTTTGGTCGCAATCAAATAATATTTCCGATTCTGAATTATGGCGAACTCATGAACGTTTAAGGGCTCGTTTGGTTGATTTTGCCAGAGAGCGTTTACAAAAACAATTGATTGCACAAGGGGCATCAAGTGATGAAATCAGAGGGGCAGAAGATGTTCTTAACCCTGATGCTTTAACTATTGGTTTTGCTCGTCGTTTTGCTACCTATAAAAGAGCAACATTGCTCTTGCAAGATAAAGAGGCGTTGTTGCGTATAGTCAGCAATAAAGAACGCCCAGTGCAATTTATTTTTGCCGGTAAGGCACACCCGCAGGACAACGGCGGTAAAAAACTTATGCAAGATGTTATTGCCCTTTGTCGTACTCCTGAATTTCGTGGAAAATTAGTGTTTTTAGAAGATTATGATATGGAAATAGCTTCGTATCTTGTTTCAGGTTGTGATATTTGGCTTAATAACCCTCGCCGTCCGCTTGAAGCTTGTGGAACAAGCGGTATGAAAGCTATGTTTAACGGCGTGTTGCAATTTAGCACGCTTGACGGTTGGTGGGACGAAGCTTGGAAAGATGATAATAGCGTAGGTTGGGCAATCGGAGGGCGAGATGATTATGATGACCCTGATTATCAAGATTGTGTAGAAATCAAAACTTTATACAATATGCTTGAAAACGAAATTATCTCAACCTTTTACGAACGAGGGCGAGGCGGTTTACCACGCTCTTGGGTGCAAAAGATGAAACTTGCCTTTAAAGAGCTTTGTGGACAATATAGTTCACACCGTATGGTAAACGACTATTTAAAAGATGCTTATATGCCGGCATATAAGAACTTTAACAGCCTTTGTAAAGAAGATTATCGTGCGGCAAGAGAGTTGGCGGAGTGGCGTACTTCGATTATGACCCAGTGGGGCAATGTTAATATCACAGACGTAACCGTGAATGGCGAAAATTCTATGTTTATCGGCGACCCAATAAAAGTTGAAGCCAAAGTATTTATGGGCAATTTAGACTCAAACCAATTGTTGGTTGAAGTTTGTTCGGGAACTTTAAGCCAAAACGGTGATTTTGTAGAGCGTAAGATTGTAGAAATGAAACCGGTTACAGATAGACAAGAAGGCGGTTGGAGATTATATCAAGGCGAGATAGAGCCGAAAGAAGCCGGACGCTACGGTGTAACGGTAAGGGCAATGCCGCATCACGCCTTACTTTCTGATGCACGCTTTTTGGGTTTAATTCGTTGGGCTCAGTCTTAATAACTTTAAAAAAAATATGATTTAAAAGGAGGCGTTAACCCTCCTTTTTTATTTGTATGTTTGTTTTCGAGATTCGGCTTGTGAAATTATTATTGCTCTTTTTTAAATATTTATCTTTTTAACTTTACCTTAATGCAAAAAAGTCTTATTTTAATCTAATGATTTTTTTTGATAACAACTTGTTTATCTTTTATTATATATAGCCTGGATTTTCCAGTAATTAAGGAGCCATCATATGAGTACTATCGTTTCTGTTTGGAGTAGAGAGATTCTTGACTCTCGCGGTAATCCAACGGTTGAAGTTGAGGTTGGTCTTGATTCCGGCATTATCGGCAGGGCCGCTGTTCCTTCCGGTGCTTCTACCGGAACTCGCGAAGCTTTAGAATTAAGAGACGGTGATAAATCTCGTTATAAAGGAAAAGGCGTTTTGCGTGCGGTTGATAATGTTAATGGTGAAATAGCCGAAAACTTAGTCGGTCTTGACGCCCTTAAACAAGTCAGCATCGATATGACCATGATCGACCTTGACGGTACTGATAACAAAGAAAGACTTGGTGCAAACGCCATGCTCGGTGTTTCTATGGCGACGGCTCGTGCGGCGGCAACTTTTCTTGGACTTCCGTTATATCAATATCTTGGCGGGTTAAACGCTAAAATTTTACCCGTTCCTTTAATGAATATTATCAATGGTGGAGCGCATGCTCCAAATAATCTTGATATTCAAGAGTTTATGATTATGCCTATGGGTGCATATACTTTCCAAGATGCTTTGCGTATGGGTGCTGAAATTTTCCATACACTTAAAGTGATCTTAGCCACCGATGGTCATGTTACCAGCGTCGGAGACGAAGGTGGTTTTGCTCCTAACTTAAAGAGCCATGATGTTGCTTTTAAATATGTTATTAAAGCTATCGAAGAAGCCGGCTATCGCCCCGGAGACGAAGTCGCTTTGGCGGTTGATTGTGCTGCTTCTGAGTTTTATAAAAATGGAAAATATGTATTGGCGGGCGAAAACAAAACTTTAAGTTCTGCTGAAATGGTTGATTATCTCTCTGAATTTACCGCTAAATATCCTTTAATCTCAATCGAAGACGGTTTGGCAGAAGGCGACTGGGACGGTTGGGGACGTTTAACCATGGAACTTGGCGATAGAATACAACTGGTTGGTGATGATATTTTTGTAACCAATCCGAGTATTTTGGCTGAGGGAATAGAAAGAGGAATCGGAAACTCGATTTTAATTAAATTAAACCAAATCGGAACGGTTACGGAAACTCTTGATACTATTGAAATGGCTAAACAAGCAGCTTATTCAACAGTTATTTCTCACCGCTCCGGCGAAACAGAAGACAGCTTTATCGCTGATTTAGCTGTTGGTGTAAACGCAGGACAAATCAAAACCGGTTCTTTATGCCGTAGCGACCGCTTAGCTAAATATAACCAGCTTTTACGCATTGAAGAAGAGCTTGAAGATACGGCTTCTTATTATGGTCCTATTATGGGGTCTCACTTTGGTTTTGACAGCGATAACGAATAAGAACCGTTTATATTTTAGATAAGGTTGGTTTATTTAAGCTTGTAAAATAAGCTTAAAATAAGTATACTTTTAAAGAACCACTGCAAAGCATCTGCGTTTGTGGTGGTTCTGTTTTTAAAATATTATTTTTGCAAATTAATTTAAGGATATATTTATGATTTTGTTAGACGGTAAAGGAACAGCCGCAACTTTACGCATGGGTTTGGCAGTAGAAGTTCAAAATTTATCTCGCCAAATTGCACGCACCCCCGGGTTGGCGGTTGTACTAGTTGGTAATGACCCGGCTTCTCAGGTTTATGTTAGAGCGAAAGAAAAAGCCGCACTCGAGGCGGGTTTAAATTCTATGGTTTATCGTTTGGAAATTGAAACAAGCCAAAAAGAGCTTGAGGCTCTGATTGACAAGTTAAATGCCGATGATAATGTTGATGGAATTTTATTGCAACTTCCACTCCCCGGTCATTTAGATTCTCAGGCTTGCCTTGAACGTATCTTGCCTGAAAAAGATGTTGACGGTTTTCACCCGATCAATATGGGGCGTTTGGCTTTGGGTTTACCCGGTTTACGTCCCTGTACTCCGTCCGGTTCTTTGCGTTTATTGGCTCATTATGGTCTTAACCCTGCGGGTAAGAAGGCTGTTGTAGTCGGACGCAGTAATATTGTCGGAAAACCATTGGCAATGATGTTGGCGGCTCCGACAATTAACGCAACCGTAACGGTTTGTCATAGTGGAACAAAAGACCTTGGGGCTGAGTGTCGTGAAGCTGATTTTTTATTTTTGGCACTTGGTAAACCACGCTTTATTAAAAAAGATATGATCAAAGAAGGTGCGGTAGTTATAGATATTGGAATTAATCGTACAACCTCGGGGCTTTGTGGCGATTGTGATTTTGAAGATGTAAAAGATAAGGTGAGTGCGATTACTCCCGTTCCCGGCGGAATAGGTCCAATGACGATTGCCGAACTTTTGTTTAGTACAATTCAAGCTTGTAAATGGCGTAATCAATTATAATTAATATAGTTTTGTATAAATCAGTCAAAAAATTAAAGTCGATAAACCTTAAAACTCCACAGTTTCTTTAAATAAAAGCGACTGTGGAGTTTTTCTTAAACTTTTTTTGTAAATAACGATTAATTAAACTTCAAAACGTGAAACATTGGTGATAAGCACAGATTCCGTCGGAACATCATCATGCATACCTTGTGGTTTTGTTTTTAATTTTTGAATTTTGTTCACATTATCTATTCCGTCAATTACTTTTCCGAATACACAATAACCATATTCTGAATCTGCCGTGCTACGATGATCTAAAAAGGCATTATCGGCGACATTGATGTAAAATTGAGCGGTTGCACTGTGAGGTGCGGCGGTTCTTGCCATGGCAATTGTTCCGGTAAGATTTTTTTCACCGTTATCGGCTTCGTTTTTTATTGGAGCTTTTGTGGTTTTTTCTTCAAGACGCATGGAATAACCGCCACCTTGAATCATAAAGTTTTTGATTACACGGTGAAAAATTGTATTGCTGTAAAAGCCTTCGTCCACATAAGATAAAAAGTTTTTTACGGTTTCCGGGGCTTTGTCTTCAAAGAGTTCAATTAATATGTCGCCTGAGCTGGTTTCCATTAATACTACGGGGTTAGACATGAGTTCTCCTTATTGTTTTTAATAGGTAAAGTATATTGATTAAAATAATAAATTCAAGGTCTCTTTATCGGTTTTATTGAAATTTTTTTCTGTAAAATGAGCAAGGTTTATAATTTAAAATGTTTTATTCTTTGCACGAACAGAATTTAAAATGATGAAAAAACTATGCAAAATGTCTTTTTACAAGTTTTATGTTTAAAGAAAAACACGAAGGAGTAAACGCCCCCTTCGTGTTTTTTTGTTGTGGTTTGATTTAGTTTGTTATTTCAAGTTTTTTGCAAGTAATTCGGCAATATGTTTTACTTCAATCCGATTACCTCGTTTTACTTCTCCGCCTCTAAGTTGTAAAACACAACCGGGACAATCGGTAACAAGCGTTGTTGCACCGGCGGCTTCATATTGGTTGAGTTTACGCTCGAGGTTGGCGGCGGATATCTCAGGGAATTTAACGGAATAGCTTCCGCCAAACCCGCAACAAACTTCTTCTTCAGCGGTGGGAACATAGCTTGCCCCGCTGTCTTTTATCATGTTTCGAGGTGCTTCATGCACGTCTAAGCCACGACAAAGGTGGCAAGGGGCGTGGTAGGCAACGGTATCGCTTGATGCGTTAAAGCTTTCTTTTTTAATACCGAGTACGTCATGCACCAGAGAGCTGAAATCTATTACTTTTGAAGTAAAAGCATTGACTTTTGGTGCTAACTTGGTTTTTTCACAGATATGTGGGTAATTGTTTTTCAAGTGAGAGGCACAAGAAGCACACATGGTTACGATATAATCATATTGCGTATCGTCAAAAGCTTTAATATTTTGTTCGGCAACAGCAAAAGCCGCATCTTTTTCACCCATTGTTAAAACAGGTAAACCGCAACAAGTTTGATCCATTGGGAAGAAAAGTTCTACGTTTTTGCTGGCGATAACTTCCATTGCCGCTTTAACTTGTTCGGGATAAACAAAGTCTTGGACACAACCTGAGAAGATAGCAACCTTTAGGCTTGGTGTTCCTTTTACTTGCGGGCGAATTTCTTCCCACATATCACGAAACGGTTTGTCGGCGATAGCGGGAAGGGCTTTAAAACCTTGACCTTTCATAAATAAATCAGGCAAGTGTCTTAAATATGGAGTTCCGCCGGTAACCGGTTTTTGAGCCCATTTGGCAAAACGCAATAATGAATGAAATAATTTACGATTTTTTAATACTTTATTTAATAAAGTCCCTTCAAAGGTATGACCGGTTTCGTCTAAAATTCTGGCTCTAACTTCAAGAATAACTCTTGGAAGGTCTATTCCGGCGGCACAAACATTTTTACAAGCTTCACAGTTGATACAGTTTTGAACCAAATTTTTAGCAGTATCAGCTCCGTTGAAGAAATAAGTTAAAATTAAACCTATCGCTCCAATATAAATATAGCTCATTTTGTGTCCGCCAACCAATCGATAAACCGGACAAACGTTAGCGCAAGCACCACAACGCACACAACGCAATACCGTTGCAAACAGAGGGTCTTTTGCCATTTCTGAACGACCGTTGTCCAAAAATACAATGTGCATTTCTTTTTTACCGTTAGGTCCGGTTGCACACTCATTGGCTCCGGTAATCATGGTAACATAAGAAGTAATATTTTGGCAGGTAGCGTTTTTAGGCAAGATTCTTACAATTTGTAAGGCTTCATGCAGCGTTGGAACTAGTTTTTCTATTCCGATCAAAGCAACATGGACTTTAGGTAGGGTTGTGGTTAAACGAGCGTTTCCTTCGTTTGTACATAGACCTATAGTGCCTGTTTCGGCGATTGCAAAGTTTGCACCCGAAATTCCCATATCTGCCCCGACAAACTTTTCTCTAAGTTCACGTCTGGCGACTTTAACCAGTTTTTGAATGTCGGAATCTTGTTGCTTTTTGGTTACGTTGGTAAATAAGTCTTTAACTTGGTAACGAGAAAGGTGAATAGCCGGCATAACCATGTGGGAAGGACCTTCTTTTCTTAATTGAATGATCCATTCGCCAAGGTCTGTTTCGGTTACTTTCATGCCTTGTTCTTCAAGGGCGTGGTTTAAAAGAGTTTCTTCGGCAGTCATTGATTTAGATTTGATTGCCGTTTTGCAATTATTGTCTTTTGCTATTTTTGCAATAATCTCGTTAGCTTCTTTAGCGTTTTTAGCAAAGTGTACTTTAACGCCGTTTTTTTCTGCCATTTCCGTAAATTGTTTAAGTAATTTGGCGTTGTCTTGAATAGCTTTGTCTTTTGATTCTATTATGTCGTCGATCATTTCTTTAATATCAACGTTTTGCAAAAGAGCCTGGCGAGCCGATCTATAAGCCACGGCGTAGTTATCCATACTTTTTCTTAAAAACTGGTCATCTAAAGATTCTTGTATTTCTTTATGATATTCTTTTAAATTTTTTATATCTGTCTGCATGGTTTAGTCCTCCAATAAAATAATGTGAACTTCAAGTGGTCCGTGAACGCCGATTGCCAAAACTCTTTCTATATCAGCCGTGCGACTTGGCCCTGAGATAAAGCTGATGTAGCGAGGACCCTCTTTCATCAGTTTAGTTAGTTCAGGTTCGAGTTCAAAAGAATCAGCGTAAATATTAGACTTTGGTAACAAGACAATATGAATTTCACAGAGCATAGTGGCTATTCTTTCATCTTCGCTTGAATAATCACAGACTATTGAACCTGTTTCGGCTATTGCCATATTGCCCAAGCTTACTGTTATATCAAAACCGCTAAGATGTTTTCTTAAGCCATTGTTAATTACGTTGAAGTTATTTTCACTGCCTGTTTGTTGAAGTTTTTCATAAATATCTTGAGGTAGGTTAACTCCGGCAATTATTTTAACATTTTGAGACGCAACATCACAAGAATTTTGAGCTTTTTCTGAAAGTTCATGTTCACAACCCGAAAGTAATAACTGACAGGCTTCTTTTTTGTGGCATACGTCCATTGCATAAGCCAAAGCGGCATCTATATTGGCGGCTTCAGTTACTGTGGCGTTAACTGCTGTGGCTTTTTCTTTAAATAAAGCGACTTTTTCTATTTTTGTTTTTGTCATTTTTTCTTCCTTACATGGCAAGATGTTTACTTATTTTATCTATATCTACATGTTGCATAATTAAATCTACGGCTATTTTTATTTTATTCAAATCTTCCAGTTTTTGTCCTTTTAGAATTCTTTCCATATTGCGTGCGACTGTATAAGTATCTTCTTTCACTACAATAATTGGAATTCCTGTTTTATCGGCTTTGGTTCTGACGAGTTCTGATGGAGTCATATTACCCGTTAAAACCAAACAAGAGCAGTTCCCTTGCAGTGCCATAATTTGTATATCGGTTCTGTCTCCGCCGGCAATAACGGCAATATTGTTTTGTTTTGCAAGGTGAGACATAAAGTTGTCTACTTGCATTGTTCCGATTAAAAAGCCTTTTACTTTACTTGCCATATTGGCATTACCGGCCACAAGTTGACCTTTTAAGCCTTTAACAAGTTCTGTTGCTTTTATTGAGGCGAGTTCGGGTTCGTGGGGAACACAACCTAAGATATTAATTCCTCTTTTGTTTAAAAAAGGGATTAAAAGTTCGTTTGTGTCTCTGTAAACATTTTCTTTAAGGTCGTTTAAAATAACCCCGATCAGCGAATCTTTTAAAAGATATTTGGCATATAAGATCGCATCATAGTTTGGAGTTTGCCCTACTTTTTCTACTAAAATAACTTTCAGATTTAGTGAATTAACCAAAGAAATCGCATCTGACCCACAAAAAAAGCCGGAGGCGGGAAAGCTTCCGTAACCTTCAACCAAGGTCATGTCGTTATCTTTAGCGATTTCTTGATAAGCTTTTTGAATTTTTTCTTGAGTTGTTTTAGAGTCAAGTCCAAAAGGAGTGGCTCTTAAATTTGATGAAATCACCACAGGACTTAAAATATCGGCATTAATGTTTTGTCCTAAAACCTCTTGGGTTAAAAGGGCATCGCTATCGCCAAGTTTTTCGTCTGTGAGGGTTGGGATATCGCCGATTGGTTTAAAATATCCGAGTTTTGTTCCTTGACGCTGTAAGATTACTCCAAGGGCAAGGGTAATTAAATTTTTTCCCGTTTTGGTGGTTGTTGAGGCGATATAGAGACTTTGCATATAATATCCGAGCTTTTAAGGCTATTAGTATAAAGTTTTTAATTCGTCTTTTTTGTTATTATGTCATAAAGAGTTAAAACGTGCAACAATAGATAAAAACCTCAAAGAGTAAGGGTTTTAAGACTTTTTATTGTGAAATTAATGGTTTTTTTGATAGTTTTAAGCGGAATAAAAATAAAATATACCTAAAGAAAAAAATAGATGTTGACGATATTCTTTTTTGACTCAGTTGAAGAACTGATAAAGTTATAAAGTTATTTGTTGTTGAAGAAAAGTGTGTAATTGTAAATTATTATGGTTGTTTCCTTATAAAGAGGCAACAGTTAACTTTTTGTTAATGACTTCCAGACCTCACACCACAAGGATAGTGAAATGAGGAAAATATTTTCTCGCCGTAAACATGGTGTAATCGCCCGTGTTGTAAATTTTGTTTTGGTTCCCGTACTCATTTTATTATTGAGTGCTTTATTTTTGGCGGGTTGCTCGACTTTTGTCGAGGCTTCGGATACCCCGCGCGGTTTTGACCGCCCTATTGGAACTTTGGCAGACAGCGGAAGCAATATCGCAAACGTTGGACGTTGGCATGTTGTTGCGGCTGATATTGCTAGTTCCGTGCGTAGGGCTCTCGAATATCGCCCCGAGCTTATGGCAAAACCTTTGTGTTTGCCTACTCCTCAAAACAGGGCTTTCCCTAAAGCGTTTTTCAATTTGTTAAAAACCGAGTTGGTTTCTCGTGGTTTACAAGTATCTGAACAACCTGAATTTGATAGTGTAAGCCTAACCTTTTCCGTATATAGGTTAAATATTCCTTCTCGTCAGGGAATTGAAGTGATGATTACGGCTCGCATGGTTTATAATAACCGTTATGTTATGCAAAAATCAGGTACTTATTTTGCCGGAAACGAAGATGCTTTTTTGTTTCAAAATACTGATAACGGATTTGTAGGTGGAAATGGCGGAACGGGGACAGCCGAGTCGTTGTGGGAACATTACGCAATTCGCAATAATGCTTTTAAACCTAAAGAACCAGAGACTATGCCGATTAATCGCGGTGTTTTGATGAGTTCTGCCAGAACTTCCGAAGAAATAGATAGAATAGTTGATGCACAAATTAGAGCCGGTGGCGGCGTGCGTATTGATCCAAACGCACCACCGACAAAACTTTCTTCTACTCGTCATAGACGGTAGCAGACAATGGGGTAGGGAAGAGGACAGGTTTTTGCCTGTCCTTTTTTCATTTTATAAAAGGATACTTGCATAATAGTCTCATAGTGATCATTGAGAGAAAGACACTATATAAAACGATGAAAAAAGTATGCAAAACAGAGTATTATAATAGTCTTAAATGGGAATGATTTATCAATCTTGTTTTTATTTTAAGCGTGAAATTAAATTTTGATAAATCTTTTCCAATGACTTTGCTCTTGTCTTTATATCAAAACGTTCTCTTAACTCCTTGCTACGTTGTGCAAATTTTGCACACAGTTCCGGATCATTACGCAAAGTAATAAGAGCTTTTGCTAAGGCGCTAGTATCTTCTATAGGTGTAATCAAGCCGTTTCCATCAATAATTTCAGGAACTCCGCCAACACTGCAAGCCACTATCGGAAGTCCCATGCAAATGGCTTCGAGCAAAGTGTTTGGGCTTGAATCCATACCTCTTGACGGAAAAATAAACGCATCGCTTACTTGAAGATAGTTACTGACGTTTTCTTGATGCCCTACAAAAATACATTTGTCTTCAATCTCTAATTTTTGAGCGATGGGTAAATATTTCTCTCGTGAAAAGCCAATTAAGATGAGCTTTGTGTTTGCTAATTTTGCTTTGGCAAAGGCTTCTAAGAGAATATCTCCACCCTTAACAGGTGTGTTGTTTCCGATAGAACAAAATAAAAACTCCGACGGCTTAATTGCAAACTCTGTCTTTATTTCCTCAATAGATTTTGAAGGGGTTAGACGTTCAAGCGGAATACCATTTTGCACAAAGTGTATTTTATTTTTTGGACAATGCCAATTTAACTTTTTCACACAGGCTAGCGAATTTGGAATAACCATGGCAAGCCCAGGCGATAAATAAGGCAAGGGGTTGTTTGGGCGAAAGATTACGCCACGATGCGAAACACAAATCACTTTTTTCTTTCGCCAAAAAAGCCCCCACCAAGACGCTAGCTTAACGGCTTTATTATGAAATGCGTGTACAATTGCAGGCTCATTGTCTGGAAAGTAAGACTCGATTACATTACGCCATTTTTTAGGGTCGGTCGGTAGCTTTTTCCAATAAGTTTCGCCGGTTTCGTTCCACATTTGAGAAGTTTCAGGAATTAAAAAAACAACATTATGTCCAAGTTCCGTGAGAGCCTTGGCTTGATATGCGGCTTGGCGGGTTCCGCCACTTCTATTTGTTGATGAACTAAAAATAATGATGTGCATATGTTACCTTTAATTGTTTGTATAAAACTTAAGTTTAGTCTTAATTTTTTCATACAACTTGTCAACAGCTAATCTTCTTCTGTAGAGTATCAATTTTTTTTAGAAATTGTTTTAAAAGTGTTTTGTAGTTAAGTTGTTTAAATAACAAGTTAAATTTCTACAAACCTTTCTTTTTCCTAAAAGTTTCAAACATTTTTCTCAAAAAAAATAAAAAAAAGATTAAAAAAGTGCTTGACGTTTTTTGATAAAACACATAGAAGCATTTCTCGCACTGACGAAGAATGAGTTCGGCGTTGGTGCGAATTTCAAAAATGTTCTTTGTTATCAAATTATTAGAGTATATTTTAAAGATTAGATTTTTTTAAGATGCAAATAGGTTTGCTTTTAATTATCTTAGCGATATATTGAAGCAGGTTTATTTGTTTTTTTATGTAACTAATTTGATTTATTGAGATATATGTTTTTTAGATAAAGAATATGATTTTGGTCTAGCTTTTTTATGTTAAGTGATTAGTTTGTTTTTCTGGCTTTGAAAGCTTTGAAAAAAAGATTAAAAAAAAATAAAAAAGATGTTGACAAGTTTCAATAAGTTTGGCAAAAAGAACTTTCGCGTTTCACGAAAAGTTGGAGCGGAAAGAGAGATTAAGTTTTTATGTTGAGTTCGTAATTATTTAAGATAATTAGGTTTTAACGTTTTAATTTAGAATTAGTTCTTTGACAATTAAATAGCGAGTTGGGAAAATAGTTTTTTAACTTCGGTTAGAAAACATTCTAAAAAAAATAGTTTAAGAGTTTTAGTCAGTCGATTCAATTAGTTGATTCGAACTGTACAGTTAT
>NZ_FRDI01000010.1:63850-85613 GCF_900143255.1 Desulfovibrio litoralis DSM 11393 | reverse complement strand
TGGTATATTTTTTATGCTTCTCCAAAAACTATCCTTGATACGCAGTTGCTTGCTGCCACAATGCGGGCAAACAGCCTGTCCCATCCAAGAAACTTGTAATACCACGGGTTTGGCGGAAACAACATTTTCTATTGTAAATTCTGGCAAACCGATTAGAATTCTTTCCACAGGGCGATCTCCTTTCTTTGGTCGGAATCGCGTTTTGCCCTGTTAGGCATACCGCTTTATGGCAGTATGTCTTTTTTATTAGATTTTTTCTACCTGCCCCCGTCTTTGAGGGAGAGCCGACTTACCCCATATTTTTTTGTTTCATACTTACGCCATCGCAAATTTTAAATTCAATATATTGAAAAATTTCGTAAGGTTATTTTAGAAAAATGTGCTAGTTTGCATTTATTATAACGTTATATTTAAAACTATACGCTCCCACGAAATTAACCTTTGTTTCGGTCGACTCCGACTATTCATATAATAAACTTGTTTTTATTATAATCTATAAAAAACCAACGCTCCCACGAAATTAAGTTTATTGGTCGCCTCATATACCTATAATAAAACTTGTTTTTATTATAATCTATAAAAAACCAACGCTCCCACGAAATTAAGTTTATTGATCGCCTCATATACCTATAATAAAACTTGTTTTTATTATAATCTATTAAAAACCCACCGCTCCCCGAAATAAACCTCTTTTGGTCGTCTCATATATTTATAATAAAACTTGTTTTTATTATAATCTATTAAAAAACCAACGCTCCCACGAAATTAAGTTTATTGGTCGTCTCCGACGGGCACGGGGAAAATGTTTTCCCCTTTGCATTCCCGCCATAAGGGGCTAGTCGCCCCTTAACCCCACGACGCAAATACATTAGTTGATGCCTAACGGCATCAAAAGTGGGTACGCACCCTGGTTTCTTTTATTGGCAACTTCGTTTTGCATCTTACAACAATCGTTCCAGTTTAGGCTACCACGTCTCTGTTAACAATTAAAATATCACAAGTAAAACAGCATGTTAAGACTCAAAAAAGTAACACAATGAAAATAAAAATTTTTTTAACATAAGAGGCGACCGAAAGAGATCTATTCTGCTAGAGCAGTATTGCTTTAAAGGGATTATAATATCAAAATAAATACAAGAAATTATCTTAATATTCACAAAAAACTTACGTTTTTAATTGCCATTAAAAGAGAGTATGGTGCGTTCAAACTTTTGATGCCGTTAGGCATCAACTAATGCGTGATGCGTTTGCGGGTACAGGGCGGCAGCCCTGTTGTGGGGTTTGGAAAGGGTTTCACATAAAACCCTTTCCCCCGCCGGAGGCGACCAATAAAATTAATTTCGTGGGAGTATGAAGTTTAAATAAATAATATAATAATTAAGTATAATTATTATGAATAGTCGGAGGCGACCAGTGAAATAAATTTCGTGGGAGCGTTAGTTTTTTATAGATTATAATAAAAACAAGTTTATTATAAATATATGAGACGACGCAAAGGGGTTTATTTCGTGGGAGTATGGGGTTTAAATAGATGATAATATAATAACCGTAAAAATGATTGATTTAAAATTATGTGTCAAAATGTATTAAAATTTTAGCCTTAACTGGGCAAGAGCCTAAAAAAGTTATAATAAAAATGTAATTTTATTATATAAATAGCCGGAGGCGACCAACAGAATTTATTTCTCAAGCGTATTGAATTTTAATAGATTATAATAAAAACGACTGTGTATTTTAAACAACCAATAAAAAGTCTAGACTATTGCTAAAAACACACACAGTGGTTAAAAACACACAAGCTTTAAAAAGTTCATAAAAAAATATCTAAACAAAAACAACATGATACGCAAACCAAGCCAACGGCACAATCTTTGCATTTTAACGCTCAAGAGGTTATTTTTATGTATCAAACTACTATAAAACAACAAGTTTCTTGCAACGGTATAGGACTACACAGCGGAAAAACAATTAATATGACTTTCTGTCCTGCTATAGAAAACAGCGGGATAGTTTTTGAAGTTAAACAAAATGAGATTCCTCAACGCTTAAGCCTTAAACCAAATGCAGTTATCGCAACAGAACTCGCAACGACGCTCGGTCAGGTTGATACTTTCGGAATTCCCCAAAACAGTGTTTCCGTTTCAACAATAGAACACGTGCTTGCGGCTGTGCGTGCTTTAAATATAGATAATATTTTGATTAAAGTAGACGGTTTTGAAGTTCCCGTATTAGACGGAAGCGCCGCCCCTTACCTTATTCTTTTCCAAGAAGCCGGAATAACACAACAAAATGCCATACGCCGAGTTCTGCGTATAAAAAAAGAACTTTCTTTACAAGAAAATGGTAAGTCTATTATCGCCCGTCCTCATAAAGGCTTTTTTGTAGACTATACTATTGATTTCCCTCACCCTCTTATTAAAACCCAAAGATTAAAAATTGAAATTACACCGGAAAGCTTCAAAAAGATTGCTTTTGCACGTACTTTTGGATTTTTTGAACAAGTTGAAGCCATGAGAAAACGTGGACTCGCCTTGGGTGGTTCGCTGGAAAACGCTATAGTGCTTAATCAAAACAGCGTTCTTAACCCCGAAGGTTTACGTAGCCCCGATGAATTTGTACGCCATAAAGTGCTTGATTTCGTTGGCGATATGGCAATGCTCGGCACGCCTTTGGAGGGTTCATTTACCGTTCATTGTAGCGGACACGCTTTAAACAACAGTTTCTTGCGTATGTTGGTTGAACATGAAGACGAATATCTTTTAAACCCCAATGCTCCAAAAACTACACATATTCCAAAGAATAGTCTTAATTCTGCTACTTTCCGCCCTTCTTTTTCTCTTTAAAAAAATATACAACAATAAAAAACAGCGTTGCTTTTTAAGTTAACGCTGTTTTTTTTATTGATAAAAGTAAATTGTAAAATTTGCTTTACTTTCTATATGCAAGCTATATATTTACTAAATATTCCTCAATAAAAACCCTTGTAAAACTCTATTTTGCGTTCTTTTATCATTATTTTATGCTTTGTTTGCATACCGCATAAAATGTCTTACGGCACAAAAACCATCAAACTCAATTCATAACTACTTAAGGAGTTTCCTTAATGACTTTAAAAACATTACTTTTTACAATTTGTTGTTCTCTTGTGATAATAAGTTCTACATATTATAAGTCTGTGGCATCTGAAACAAATTCAACCTCAAACAACAGTACAATAGAAAAGAATATGCCCTTAAATACTGAAAAACAAAATATCGAAAACCAGTCCCCTTATTCAATCACTCGTCTTTCAAACGGTTTAAAGGTCGCTGTGTTTGAAGATATGCGTTTTCCCTTGGTGTCTATACGTCTTTATGTTCATGCGGGCAGTGCTTATGAAAATGAAACACAAGCAGGCATCAGCCACCTTTTGGAACATATGGTGTTTAAAGGCACTGACAACTTTCCCAAAGGACAAATTTCATCAAGCATAGAAAGCGTCGGTGGATATTTAAACGCTGCGACAAGTTTTGATTATACTGTCTATCAAACTGATATGCCTCAAAAAAGTTGGTTAGAGGGGTTAAAAGCCGTTCAAGAGATGGCGTTTAAGGCAACCTTAGACCCCAATGAACTTGAACCGGAAAAAGATGTTATTATCGCCGAATTAAAAAGAAGCGAAGATAACCCGGGTGCCAAACTGTTTAAAATGATGCAAAAAGCAACTTTTAATCAAACAAGTTACGCCCGCCCGATTATTGGTTATGAACAAACAGTGCGTTCCACAAGTTCAGACGACTTAAAAACTTATATTAAGACCCATTATCAACCGCAAAATATGCTTTTATTGGTCGCAGGCAACGTTAAAAAAGAAGATGTAATAAAAGAAGCCGAAGCTTTATTTGGTTCTTTGGAAAATACAAGCAAACTAAGCCCGCCCGAATTAACTCCGCCAAACGCCAAAGCAGGAATAGAAGTTGTTTATGGACCTTGGAACAAAATTTATCTGGCGTTTTCTTTTCCCGCCCCTCCGCAAACCGACCCTCAAGCCACGGCGTTAGACGTGTTTGCTCATCTTTTGTCAGGGGATAGAACTTCATATTTATACAAAAAATATAAATATGACCTTAGATTGGTCGAAAGCATTTCCGCTTCTTACGACGGTTTTGAGCGTACAGGTATGTTAAGCTTTTTTGTAACTCTTGAACCTGATAAATTTGATAAATTTTGGACGACTTTTATTAAAGACCTGCCACAACTTGCCAATTTAAAATTTACCGACCAAGAACTCGCCAGAGCCAAACTTAATATAGAAGACGACTTATTTCGCTCTAAAGAAACCCTCGCCGGTTTAGCCTCTAAACTGGGTTATTTTGAATTTTTCTCTTCAGGCGGAGAAACAGGCGAAAAAACTTATCTGCATGACTTAAACATAATTACGCAAAAAGTTTTAGCTCAAGTTGCCTCTGAGGTCTTAAAACCCGAGGTGATGAATATTGCTATGATCGTTCCGGAAGTTAAACCCGAAACAAAATCAGAAAGCAAGTCTGAAGTTAAACCCGAAACACAAGCTCAAGCTAAAACTGAAATCACAAAAGAGCCAAAACAAAAAAATGTTTCAAACTCAAAACAAAGTTCTCTTTTTGCCGACTTAAACAGTTTGCAAACAAAAATGAGCCAAGACTTAAACTCTAATTGGCAAAGCAAAAACAAAACACAAACCGTTGATGAAACAATACAAGTAGAACAAGCAGAACTTATCGATTTGGGAGCTAATCGCAAGCTTATCTTAATTACTGACAACACAATGCCTTATACGGCAATTAATTTGTTCTTTAATGGCGGAGACTCTCTTTTATCACAAAAAGAACAAGGATTGGCTGCTTTTGTTTCTCAAGCCATTCTTAAAGGGACAAAAACCATGGACGTTACCGCCATAGAAACTTTTAAAGCCGATCGTGCGGCGAGTTTTGGGGCTAGTAGCGGAAGACAAAGTTTTACCCTGAGTTTAAGTCAACCCTCTCGTTTTACCCCTGACATGCTTAAACTTTTAAAAGATACTTTGGAAAACCCTACCTTTAAAGAACAAGAGTTGGCAAGAATTAAAGAAAATCAAATTGCTTCCGTCAAAACCCAAGAAGACCAAGCCTTAGGTTTAGCCTTTAGAAGAGTTTTTCCCTTTTTATATGGGGAACATGATTACGGCAAAATGCAACTTGGAACCTTGGACAGTATAGAAAAAATAAAACGTAAAGATGTTTTAAATTTCTGGAATAAACAAAAAGAACAAGCTTGGGTTTTATCGGTTAGTGGAGCCTTTAACCGAGATGAAATAATCGCCTTTGCCAAGAGCTTGCCTAAACCGACTCAAGCTATTCCAAGCTTAAAAACAGCTCATTTTGTCGGCGATAAAGAACTAAACTTAAAAATGCCGGGGCGTAATCAAGCTCATCTCTTATTAATCTTTGAAACAGACAAGTATATCAGTAATGATACTCCCGCCTTAGAGCTTTTAAATGCTGTTTTGGCAGGACAAAGCGGATTATTATTTAGAGATTTAAGAGATAATCAAGGTCTTGGTTATACCGTTACCTCAATGACTTGGCAGGCTCAACAAGGCGGTTTTATTGCCTTTTATATAGGAACGGAACCAAACAAAATAGCTCAGGCAAAAGATGGTTTTATTAAAATTATCCAAACCCTAAAAGATACAAAATTGGACGAAACGGAATTACAAAGAGGAAAAAATCAACTCGAAGGCGATTATTATAGAGATCATCAAAGCATCGCCTCAAGAAGTTCCGAAGCGGGAAGCATGGCTCTTTTTGACTATAAAATCGACCACCCTCGCCAAAATATAGAACAGGCAAAATCAGTTCAAGCTCAAGACTTACAAAACTTGGCTCGTAAATATTTTGACCTTGAAAAAATGCGAATTGTGAAAGTATTGCCTTAAAAATAAAAACAATAAATTACAGTGTATTCAGCTTATATGTTTTAATAACAAATCGGCTCAATACACTGTTTTGCGTTATAGTTTGAAAATCAGTTTAAGCTTTTTATTTGATATTTTTTGCGTTTTGTTCTAGTCCTAAACAAAATATTGCAAAACTGAGTTTTGTGTTCTTTTTAATCATTTTATGCTTTATTTACCTAGAACATAAAGTGTCCTTATTCGTGATTTTTTGTAAAAATTAACCTCAAACAACTATGTAAATCATAAAGATTATAAAAATTATGCACATATTAAAAAAACTTATTCCTTTTTGCTGCTTGCTTTTGTTGGTTGGCTGTAACAGTTTGGATCTTGGCAAGTTGAATCCTTTTAACTCGGCAAAGCGTGTTTATGATGATAAAGTACCGGTTCAGGTTTTAGATGAATATACTTTTAAAGAGTTTATCGCCCTATTTCCTGATGCTGTAAAAAAACGTGGAATAGTCCAAAGAGATGACGGACGCTTTGAACCTCTTGGCTCTTTAAGCGATAAAGATTATACACCTGCAAGTTATGCCGAAGAATTGCGTCAGCGTTTTGATTATCTTTCTTTTGATTCGGTTTTGGGAGAAGAAAGCTTTAGAACAGCTCAACTTCACAACAACAACCATTGGTCATCTATTAAACCCGATGCACAAACTTTAAATACCGATGCGATTGTTATACGCTGTTCTTATTTGGTTTTTGCGACTTTAGATTGGAATAATAACGGAATTAGAGATTGGCTTGTTGTTACGACCCAAAACCATAAAGCCAACGAAAGTTTAAACCTTACTTTTTGGCTAGTAATTGAAGACCCCGAAGCCCAAGACTTTCTTTCCGCCACTTTACTCGGAATGGAAGAACAAAACGGAATTGGACAAGCGAAATTTTATACTCCAAAAGAGGCGGAAAAACGCTTGGACCTTTTACGAGTAGAATTGCGAGACAGCTTGCGTAAACAAAAATCTTAATTAATATCTGGTGTTTCGGAATAACTAACTGAAACACCATTCTTTTTTAACCTAAAACACTCTATATAAAACAATGCAAAAAAAATTCGATATAATAATTATTGGAGCAGGACACGCCGGCTCTGAAGCAGCAATGGCAACAGCTCGCATGGGTCTTTCTACTTTATTGCTTACGCCAAATTTAGATAGGATAGGACACTTGTCTTGTAACCCCGCTATTGGTGGTTTGGCAAAAGGACATATGGTTAAAGAAATTGATGCCTTAGGCGGACAAATGGGTAAATGGGCTGATGAAGCCGCCATTCAAATGCGTACTTTAAATGAAAGTCGTGGCCCTGCCGTGCGGGCAAGTCGGGTGCAGGCAGATCGCAATATTTATATGAAAGCGGTGAAACGAGACCTGTTTAAAAACCCAAAACTGTTAATACGCCAAGCTATGGTCGAAGAAATACTTTGCGAGGAAGTTAATAAAGCTTCCGATAACCCTTCGTTAAGTTCAGATGAAAAAATCAAACAAGTTGTGGGAATTAAAACCCACTTAGGTCAAATTTATACTGCCAAAGCCGTTTTAGTTGCTACAGGCACTTTTTTAACAGGGCGTATTCATATCGGCGAACAAAGTTTTAGTGCCGGGCGTATGGGCGATGAAGCCGCAAACGCTTTACCTTTGTCGCTTGCCAAACTCGGCTTAAAAATCGGGCGTTTATCTACCAATACAACTCCTCGTATCGCCGCACACAGTATTGACTTTTCTAAAATGGAAATACAACACGGAGACGAAAATCCACGCCCTTTCAGCTTTGAGTCAAGTATGCTGGAGGGTTTAAAACAAAAACAACTGCCTTGTTATATTACTTGGACAAATCCCGAAAGTCATAAAATTGTTCAAGATTCTGTTGCACTTGGGGCTTCGGCGTTAAAATCAGGCGAAATTTTAGGGGCCGAGCCACGCTATTGCCCTTCGATAGAAGATAAAATTACTCGCTTTCCCGATAAGTTAAGACATCAAATTTTTATTGAACCCGAAACACTGGAAGCTACGGAATATTTTCCAAATGGCTTAAATACGGGGCTTCCGCTTGAGGTTCAAGAAAAGTTGGTGCAAACACTTCCGGGTTTGGAAAATGCAGAAATTATTCGCCCGGGTTATGCAATTGAATATGATTATATTGACGCAAGAGAATTAAAGCCAACTCTCGAATGCAAAAAGGTTTCCGGGCTTTATACAGCAGGACAAATTAACGGAACTTCGGGTTATGAAGAAGCCGCCGCTCAAGGTTTGTGGGCTGCCTTTAACATGGTCGCAAAAATAAAAGGTTTAGAGCCTTTTGTCTTAGGTAGAGATCAATCATATATTGCTGTTTTAATTGATGATTTAATTACAAAAGGAACAGAAGAGCCTTATCGTATGTTTAGTTCACGGGCTGAACACAGATTGCTTCTCAGAGAAACAAACGCCGATCAACGCCTTACGGAAATTGGGAAAAACTATGGCTTAGTCAGCGAAACACAATGGCAAAACTTTTGTTTAAAACAAAGTCAATTAAAAGAGTTACAAAACTTTTTGGAAGAAACGAAATTGTCGGCAAACGCTGAAGGACGAGAACTTTTTAATAAGTTAAACGAACCCCTTCCGACAAAAGCCATGAGCTTAACGGAATTATTGCGTCGCCCAAGCATGAGTTTGGAAAGACTTATACCTTTTTATCCTCAACTAGCTGACTATTCAAAAGAAGTTCAGGAAGAAGCCGAGATTACCGCCCGTTATGCCGGTTATTTAGAACGCCAAGAATTTTTGGCACAAAAAGCTAAAACTCGCCTTAATGTGCGTTTGCCTGAAAATTTAGATTATTCAAAAGTATCGGGTTTAACTCGTGAAGCCGTGGAAAAACTCAGTATGGCAAAACCAAAAAACATGGGCGAAGCCTTGACAATTTCGGGAATCACCCCGGCGGCTATCGCTTGTTTGGAGATTTATTTAAAGAAAGTCAACTAAATTATATTGATTAGCTTATTTTTATCTTTTATATAGAATATTATAATTCAATAACACGCAAGAGAGAGGTTGATAAATAGCATGGCTGTACCTGATTTTCAAAGTATTATGTTGCCGTTATTAAAGTTGTCTGCTTCCGTTGAACAATTAAAAAATCAAGACGCAAGGGCTGTTTTGGCTCGTGAATTTAGGCTCTCAACTGAAGATTTAGAAACTGCATATCAAAGTAGTGGACAAAATATATTTAACAATCGTGTAGCATGGGCTTTTGCTTACCTTAAAGCCTCAGGTTTATTAAAAAAAGAAGGGCGTGGTTCATACAGCATAACAGACAAGGGTAAAGAATGTTTAAAAAATCCGCCTGAAAAAATTACAGTACGTTACCTAACTGAAAATTATGGCGATTTGCGAAAAAAGAAAGAAAAAACCAATAGTTCACCAAGCAACTCAATAGAGAATCAGCAAAATAACGTGAATGAAGATACCTGTTCAAAAACACCGGAAGAGCTTCTAGAAGATAATTTTACAATTCTAAACAGTTTAATCAAAGAAGACCTTTATGAAAAAGTAGTTAACGTCTCCAATGATGGATTTGAGCGTTTGATTATTGAATTAATGAAGGGTTTGGGCTATGGCTCAAGAGGTCTGGCAAAACGTGTTGGCGGAGCGGGAGATGGCGGAATAGACGGCATTATTACCGAAGACTTATTGGGCTTAGATACTATTTATCTACAAGCTAAAAGATACGCTAGAGGGAACAATATCGCGGCCGATAAGATCAGAGAATTTGTCGGAGCCATGGACGGAAAAGGTGTTAATAAAGGGGTTTTTGTTACAACCAGCGATTTTACCAAAGCGGCTTTAGAGTCTGCCAGACAAAGTCATAAGAGTTTAAAGCTGATTAATGGTAATGAATTGACAAGTTTAATGCTAGAACACGGAATTGGCACAAGAACATACAAGATTTTTAAATTACAACGTATTGATGAAGATTTCTTTGATAATTTAGACGATTAATAAAATCATATCTAAAATTCCGCCTATTAACTCTTGTTTTAAATATTAAAACAGACTAGGTTATTTTTTAAACTTAGTTTTAATTTAAAATATAACTACAGCCTGATACTTCAAAATAATGCAACTTATCAATAAAAAAGGCTTTCCTTTTACGCCTTTTCTTCCTTGGCTTAAAACCTATAATATGAGGTTGTTTAAAGCCGATTTTATTGCCGGTTTAAGCCTTAGCTTATTAATGGCGCCTCAAGCTATGGCAAACGCCCAACTTGCGGGCTTACCAGCTTATCATGGACTATATGCGTCTATCTTACCCGGTTTTATCGGTGCTTTGTTTGGTTCAAGTCGCCAATTGGTTACCATGCCGGTTGCGGTTATTTCTTTGTTGTCGGCGGCAGCAATCTCGCCACTCGCAACACTCGGCACTTCTGGCTTTATCACCTATATTACTTTATTAACTTTTTTGGTGGGTATAATTCAACTCAGCTTAGGTTTATTGCGTTTGGGTATTTTGGTAAATTTTTTATCATACCCCGTATTAGAAGGCTTTACCAATGCCGCGGCTGTCTTGATCGGCTTTTCTCAAGTCGGAAAACTCCTTGGAATTCAAGTTGAACCCGCCACCAGACAAATGGAAACTTTATTAAAAACCTTGCATGTCGCTTTAAGTTATGTGCATATCCCTACTGTTACAATCGCTGTTTCCACTTTAGCTATTTTATATTTTTCCAAAAAATTTGTACGGTTTTTACCTGATGTTTTGGTGGCTGTTATTATAACAAGTTTATTTTCTTGGGCTTTTGCTTATGAAAAAAAAGAAGTTGTCGCTATTGAACAAATTAAATCAGAACAAGCACACGCCTTAATTAACTCTTTGACAACTATTCATATCGCAACAGAAAAGCTGAATGTTGCCAAAGAAAAATTACAAGAAAACTTAAACAAACAACCTAACACACTTGACGAATCAGCAAAAAACGAATTGCTCTATGAATTAAGTAAAGTAAAGACCGAACTTGAACGCTATAAAAATGATGCTACGCTAAAAAAAGACGCTCTTAGACTTATGCATTTTCGAGAACTAGCTGAAAAAGAAAACACTTCTTTTTATCCTAAAGACCAATTGCCGCCTAATGCTGATTATGGCTGGCGAGTGTGGCAGATTCGTGTAAATGCGATTAACTTTAATGAACCAGATAAAATACCTTTTGATGGTGGCGGGGAAGTTATAGGCTATATTCCTTCGGGTTTACCGCCTCTTGTTTTACCATCTTTTGACTTAAATATGATCTTACAGCTTTTTTCTTCGGCTTGTATTATTGCTTTTATTTCATTTGCCAATTCCATCTCAATGGCTAAAACCATGGCAAATAAAAGAGGATACACCATTGACTCAAATCAAGAATTAGTCGGGCAAGGTTTAGCCAATATCGCCGGCGGGCTTAGTTTAGCTCCGCCTTGTTCCGGGTCTTATTCCGCTTCGGCCGCAAACTTTTTGGGCGGTGCTTACACCAGTGTCTCTACAATGACGGCAAGTCTTTGTATTTTATTGATGTTATTTGTTTTAACCCCGTTTTTATATTACCTGCCCGTTGCCGCCTTATCTATGGTCATTTTTATTTCTGTTGTAAAGTCGGTAAACATTGAAGCGGTTTTAAAAATTTGGACGGCTCGTTGGTATGACGGAGTTATTTCCATATTAACCTTTGTTTCAACGCTGTATTTTGCACCCCATTTGGAAATGGGAATTTTAATCGGGGTTGTTTTAACTATCAGCATTTCTTTTTATCGCACCATGCACCCAAAGATTATTCGTTTAAGTTGTGGACCTGATCTCGTGGCAAGAGATGCCGAATATCACCAACTTGCGGAATGTGAACATATTTTGGCTTTATATTTTCAACAAGATTTGATTTATTCCAATGCTTCCGTTTTGGAAGAAAAAATTTTAGAGCGTATGGACGCAATGCCCAAACTCAAACATCTTCACCTTCAGTGTAACGGAATGAACGATATTGACGCTTCGGGGGCAGAAACTTTGCTTAATATCATAACTATGTTACACAAATCAAATATTAGTGTCTCTTTAAGCGGTTTAACCGGCGAAGTTGCCGACGTTGTTTCACGTACGGGTTTATTGGCAAAAATTGGTCCGGGAAATATCTTTAGAGGGCTGAAAGATGCTATTTGTACAGTGCATAGACGCTTACACCCTAATGGCATATATTGCAAAAGTTGTCCTTGGAACGGTTATTGTAATATTCCGGCAAAACAATGTACCAGCGTCTGTGGCTTAGACACTTAAAGCTTGTTTTACTTTATAGGTTTTTTATATGATTATTTTTACATGGTTAACTGATTTATTCGATATTTTACACCACTATATTGAACACCCTAAAACAGAAAGATTTATTTCTATTTCTTTGGTTATTATTTTTCTTGTTGGCATTTTGGGAATAGAGCTCAACAGACAGGGTCTTTTGCCTTTTTCTCTTGCCAAGTATACGCCCGATAACCACTTTCAATCGGTTAACTTGGCTTTTACTTTAATTCTTGCCTTAGAAGTAATTGCCTTGGTGTTTGCGATTTCCAATTCTGTTTCACGAGCGATTGGTAAGCAACTTGAAATATTATCTTTAATTTTTTTACGAGACGCCTTTAAAGAAGTTTCAAAACTTGGCGAACCTATTAATGCTGAGGCTAATATGGAAGCAATTGTCCATATTGCCTTATATGGTGTTAGTGCTTTATTAATTTTTATCTGTATCAATATTTATTACCGAATTCAAAGCAGTCAAAAGCTCATACGCAACCCGCTTGATAAATTGTATTATGTCATGGCAAAAAAAGTCATTGCCTTGTTTTTGTTTTTTGCCTTTATCGGCATGGCGTTTTGGGTGGTTTATGCCAAACTTAACTATGATATAAACATTCAATTTTTTGAAGGTTTTTATACCATCTTGATTTTTGCGGATATTTTATTGGTTTTAGTCGGACAAATTTTCATGCACACATATTACGCGGCCTTCCGTGCTTCGGGCTATGTTGTTACAACTATGTTGATGCGCCTCGCTATCGGGGCTCCCGAATTGTATGATATGGCATTAGGTCTTTTTGCCACCCTTTTTTGTCTGGCTCTTACTTGGGCAACAACTCGCTTTTCTTCTAACAGCCAAAAAACATGAAATAGAATTAAACCCTAAGCTTAACCCTTTACTATTTTTCAATGAAGACGTAAAATGCGTTTTTTCAGATTTAAACAATTGATATTTTTAAAATATAATCAACGCTTTATATTAAAACAATAAAATGAGTACATTAAAAATGTCTCAAAAAAATTAACAAACAGTGAGCAATTAAATGTCCACAGACAATTTACAAGAACCGACTTTACCTAAAAGCTATGAACCTAAAGAAATAGAACAACGTTGGCGTAAACATTGGGAAGATAACAAAAGCTTTACTCCTGATTTAGATAGTGATGCACCAAGTTATTCTATTGTAATTCCACCGCCTAACGTTACCGGCTCTTTACATATCGGACACGCTTTAAACCTCACCCTCCAAGATATTTTATGTCGCCACGCTCGCCAAAAAGGCAAAAAGGTTTTATGGGTACCCGGAACAGACCACGCAGGGATAGCCACTCAAAACGTTGTTGAACGCCAACTCGCAAAAGATGGTAAAACACGCCACGATTTAGGGCGCGACGCTTTTATCGAAAAAGTTTGGGAATGGCGTAAAGAATATGGCGGAAGAATCTTGGAACAAGTGCGTTTTATGGGGGCTTCGGTCGCTTGGAGTCATGAACGTTTTACTTTAGACGAGGGGCTTTCAAAAGCCGTTAGGCAGGTTTTTGTTAAATTATACGAAGATGGTTTAATTTATAAGGGTAATTATATAATAAACTGGTGTAATCGTTGTCATACTGCTTTAGCTGATGATGAAGTTGAACATACCCCACGTAAAACCAAACTTTGGCATTTACGCTATCCTTTGGCTGATGGTAGCGGTTCTGTTGTAATTGCAACCACTCGCCCCGAAACCATGTTTGGCGATTCTGCTGTTTGCGTCCACCCTGATGATGAACGTTATCAAGCCCTTATCGGCAAGATGTTAAAGTTGCCTTTAACCGATAGGTTAATTCCAATTATAGCCGATACTTATGTTGAGCGTGAGTTTGGAACCGGGGCTTTAAAAGTAACCCCTTCGCATGACCATAATGATTGGAATTTAGGTAAAAAATATAATTTAGAGTTTATTCAAGTTATTGATGATAATGGAATAATGAATAACAAAGCGGGAAGTTTCGCTGGCTTATCAAAAGAAGAAGCCCGAAAACAAGTAGTCGTCGCTTTAGCCGAACAAGGCTTTTTAGAAAAAGAAGAAGACTACGAAAACAGCGTAGGTCTTTGTTATCGTTGTCAATCTGTTATAGAACCGCATGTCTCTATGCAATGGTTTGTCGCTACTAAAAGTTTAGCGGAACGTGCCAGAGCGGCTGTTCCGGCTCAAACTCAAATATTCCCCGAATCTTGGGCAAAAACTTATTACAACTGGCTCGATAATATCAGAGATTGGTGTATTAGTCGTCAAATTTGGTGGGGGCATCGTATCCCTGCTTGGACTTGTGCGGATTGTGGACTTTTAACGGTCGCAACGGAAGCTCCTGAGCGTTGTGCTTGTGGCTCGACTCGTTTAATTCAAGAAAGCGATGTTTTGGATACTTGGTTTTCTTCCGCCCTTTGGCCTTTTTCTACCTTAGGTTGGCCTGAAAAAACAAAAGAATTAGCCCAATTTTACCCAACTTCCGTTTTGGTTACTGCCTTTGACATACTCTTTTTCTGGGTAGCCAGAATGATGATGATGGGCCTACATTTTATGGATCAAGTCCCCTTTCATCATGTCTATATTCATGCCCTCGTGCGAGACGCCGACGGTAAAAAAATGTCTAAATCAACGGGCAACGTTATTGATCCGCTTGTTGTTATTGATAAATATGGCACGGATTCTTTACGCTTTACTCTGGCGGCTTTTGCGGCAATGGGGCGTGATATTCGTTTATCAGAAGAACGCATTGAAGGTTATCGCCACTTTGTTAATAAAATTTGGAATGCTGCTCGCTTTGCACTCATGAATATGCCTGCAAAGGGTGAAAAAATGCCTAAGCTTGAGCTTGATAAGGTTCAAGGCTTACATCATCAATGGATTTTACATCGCTTGGAAGAATTAAAAATCAGCGTTGACGAAGCCATTGCGGAATATCGTTTTAATGAAGCGGCTCAATCTTTATACCGCTTTATTTGGACTGAGTTTTGCGATTGGTATCTTGAGTTGGTAAAACCTGAGTTCTTTAGCGAAAAAGCCGAAGACAAACAAGTTGCTCAAGCTGTTTTATCAACCGTACTGGCTGAAACCATGATTTTATTACACCCATTCATGCCTTTTGTAAGTAGTGAAATCTATAAGGTTTTACCAAATACGCCAAATGATGCTGATTTATGTAAAGAGTTGTACCCAACAGCTCGTCCAAATTGTTTAAACGCCACCAAGGCTCAACAAA
The DNA here is from genome assembly GCF_900143255.1 of Desulfovibrio litoralis DSM 11393. Taxonomy (NCBI): domain Bacteria; kingdom Pseudomonadati; phylum Thermodesulfobacteriota; class Desulfovibrionia; order Desulfovibrionales; family Desulfovibrionaceae; genus Desulfovibrio; species Desulfovibrio litoralis. The sequence goes on along the minus strand of NZ_FRDI01000010.1, from coordinate 70,113 downwards.
TGAATCTAATTCAAGAGATTATTGTTGCCGTCCGCACGATCAGGGCGGAACTTAATATCTCGCCTGCTTTAAAACTCGATGTTACAATACGTCCGCTAGACAATGAAACTGCGACATTAATCAACGAAAACGCTAAAGTTATTTGTACTTTGGCACGCCTTGAAAACCTAAACGTTGATCAAAAACTTGAACTTGCACCATCAACGGCAAAGGCAAACGCAAGTAGCGTTGTTGAAGGTAACGAGGTTATCGTATCTTTACAAGGTGCGGTTAACTTTGAGGCTGAGCTTGCCCGCATAGATAAAGAAATGGGTAAGCTAAACAAAGAAATCGAATCACTTGCAAAAAAACTTGCCAATGAGAGTTTTTTAGAAAAAGCCCCGGCGGAAGTTGTTGCCAAAGATAAAGAGCGTCTCAGCGGTTTGGTAGACAATAAAACCAAACTCGAAAGTTTAAAACAAAAGTTTGAAACCGCCTTAAAATAGTTTTTTCTGATTTTTATTTGTCGTTTACAGCAAAAATTCTTTTCGCCTTAAATATAAGACTTAGATTAATAAGCTAGGAGCAATCATGCAAAATAATGTTATTGGAAAAGTTTATCTTATTGGTGCCGGTCCCGGAGACCCGGGCTTGCTTACGTTAAAGGCAAAACATATTTTAGAAAACGCCGACGTAATTGTTTATGATTATTTAGCCAATGAGTTTTTCTTAAGCTTTGCCAAGCTTGATGCCGAGCTGATTTATGTTGGAAAAAAAGGCGGAGATCACACCTTAACCCAAGATAAAATCAACGAATTAATCGTTAATAAAGCCAAAGAGGGTAAAGTTGTCGCAAGGTTAAAAGGTGGCGACCCTTATATTTTTGGACGTGGCGGAGAAGAAGCCGAAGAATTACTCGAAGCCGGCGTTTCTTTTGAAGAAATTCCCGGAATTTCAAGTACTATCGGAGGTCCTGCTTATGCGGGAATTCCTTTAACGCATAGAGATTATTCCTCTTCTGTCTGTTTAATTACCGGGCATGAAGATGCAAATAAAACAGATTCCGTCCATAACTGGAAGGCGTTAGTTGATAGTGCCAACACTTTAGTCTTTGTTATGGGGATGAAAAACTTACCGGACATTTCTCGAAAGCTTATCGATGCCGGAATGGATAAAAACATGCCTGCGGCTTTAGTTCGTTGGGGAACAACCGCTCGCCAAAGAACTTTGGTTAGTACAATCGCCAATATTCCCGAAGATGCCGTAAAACAAGGTTTTGCTGCGCCTTGCGTAATTATTGTCGGAAATGTCATAAAACTGCGTGAAAAACTGAATTGGTTTGAAAAACGCCCCTTGTTCGGAAAAAGCGTTGTCGTTACCAGAGCCAGAGAACAAGCTAGTGGTCTCGCCCATAGCTTAACAGAACTCGGTGCGGAAGTAATTCAGTTCCCTACTATCGAAATTACACGTTTAGCTGATTATTCGGCTGTGCATAACGCTATCAACAAGTTAGACAGTTATGATTGGGTTGTTTTTACGTCTGTAAACGGCGTAAAACACTTTTGGCATGAACTGCGTTCTTTAGGTAAAGACGCCAGAGCTTTTAAAAACGCTCGCCTCGCCGCTATCGGACCGGCAACCGCCGACGCTCTTATTGAAAAAGGCTTAGTACCTGATTTTGTTCCCGAAAGCTATGTGGCAGAAGGTGTTGTCGAAGGTTTAACAAAGCTAGGCATGGGCAATAAAAAGATCCTGATCCCCAGAGCTTTAGTTGCCAGAGAAGTTTTACCCGAAGAATTAATTAAAGCCGGTGCAACTGTAGAGATACTGCCTGTTTATGAAACTAAACCCGGAGCCGCCAAAAAAGAAGCGGTTTTAAAAGCGATTGAAAATAAAGAGTTAGATTGTATCACTTTTGGCTCATCATCAACAGTTGATAACTTTTTCAGCTTAGTTAGCCCTGAGTTATTAAAAAAACACCCTGAAATTAAACTTGCTTCTATTGGTCCGATTACAGGAAAAACTTTGGAAAAATATGGGGTTCAAGTCGCCATTGAAGGTAAAGAGTTTACCATTCCTGCTTTGGTTGAGGCGATTGTTGCCTATTATGCCAACTCAAAATAGTCTTTTTTTACCTTAACTTTAAAAATACTTAAAAATAAACTCATGTCAAAAAACACTCAAAGCCCTGTTTTTAGCGTCCGTCCTGAGATAAAAGACTTTTCCCCTTATGTGGCGGGTCTTTCCATTGATGAGATTCGAGATAAATATAAATTAGAAAAAGTAATTAAATTAGCGAGTAACGAAGCCCCGTTAGGCACTTCGCCTTTAGTACAAAAAGCTGTGGAAAAACACCTTGGCTTTTCCTTTCGTTATCCTCAATCTGGCAACCCACGCTTAAGAGAGGCGATTGCCAAACACTACAAACTAAAGCCTGAACAAATTGTAGTCGGTAATGGCTCTGATGAAGTTTTAGACTTGTTAATTCGCATTTCTGCCGTGCCAAAAGAACATAATATCTTAACCTTTAAGCCTTGTTTCAGCATTTATACTCTGCAAACCAAATTAGCGGGCGTTGAGTTAAGAGAAGTCGCTTTAAACTCTGATTTTAGCTTTCCTTTAGAAAAATTCGTTCAAGAAGCCGATGCGAATACGCGCCTCGCCTTTATCACAAGCCCTGACAACCCTTCGGGACATACGGTAGCAAAAGCCGATTTGTTGTTTTTATTAGATAAATTGCCAAAAACTTGCCTGTTAGTTGTTGACGAAGCCTATATGGATTTTGCTGATGACGAACAAAAATATTCGTTGTTATCAGAGTTAGATAACCACCCGAATTTAGTGATTTGTCGTACTTTTTCCAAAAGCTACGGTTTAGCGGGGCTGCGCATTGGTTATGCCATGCTCTCTGCTGAACTTGCCGATTATTTACAGCGAGTTAGATTACCTTTTAGCGTAAATATTCTCGCCGAAGAAGCCGCTCTTGCCGCCTTGGAAGATAAAACCTTTTATAAGCTGACTTTAGAAACAGTGCATAAAGGGCGTGTTTATTTAAAAGAAGAACTAGAAAAACTTGGCTGTAAAGTCTATCCGAGTCAGGCAAATTTCCTTATGTTTCAACTTCCGCAAAGCACAAAACACACGGCTTTAACTTTATTTGAACATCTTTTGAGTCGTGGTGTAATTATACGCCCCTTAAAGAGTTATAATTTATTGACTCATTTAAGGGTAAGTGTGGGTTCTCCCGAAGAAAATGTTATTTTTATTCAAGAACTTAAAAAAGCTTTGGCTTAATTTGTTTTTTACGCTTGTTGTGATAAAAGAGAGCTTTTAATGAAAAAAATCATTACCCTTGATGGTCCGGCGGGAGTAGGAAAAAGTTCCCTCGCCTCTGCTTTAGCAGGTAGGCTTAAACTCGCTTATTTAGATACCGGAGCGATGTTCCGTGCTATCGCCTTAAAATTAGGGGCTAATGCTGTTAATCTTAGCGAAACCGAATTGAAACAGAGTTTGTCAGAATTTACTTTTGAATTAAGCGGTAGTGGTGCGGAAACAACTTTAAAAATGAATGGCGTAGCTATTGGCGAAGAAATTCGCAACGAAGAAGTCGGAACAATGGCGTCAAAAATCGCTCCGCTTGAGCTTGTGCGTAACGCCTTAAGAGAACAACAACAAGCCCTGGGGCAAAAGTTTGATTTAGTAGCGGAAGGACGAGATATGGGGTCTGTTGTCTTCCCTCAGGCTCCGTTTAAGTTTTTTCTTGATGCCTCGCCCGAAGTTAGAGCCATGCGACGTTTTAAACAATTAAAAGCCCAAGGTAAACCAGCTGATTTAATTGTTTTAACAGAACAAATCAAAACCCGAGATGCCGCCGACCGCAACCGCCCTATCGCCCCGTTAAAACCCGCCGAAGATGCTATTATTGTTGATACTGGCGAGTTAACTCTTGAGGGTGTATTAGACGTTTTGTTGAAAAAAATAAATCAGTAGAGAGAAAAGGTGTGGTTGTTTGATAACGATAGAAAGTATACTGAATTATTGTACAGACATCTTAGATGGAGTAGTGTTAAATAAAAATTGGGGTGAAAAGGCAATTTTTTATAATCCTCAAGGCACTCTCAGTAAAGGAGTGTATATCCTTACAATAAAAGAAAAAGATGGCTTAAATGATAAATCGTCAAACATAAACAGGGAAAATGTTTTTAGAGTAAATATTGGTATTAAAAAAGAGACTTTTATAAAGATGTTTTCATATATACCGACTAGACCTCCAGCGGGTGGTATTGTTCAAATGGACTATGACTTTACTAAACTTGACACAATAATGCCACACCCTGTTTATGCGTGGATGTGTTGGATTTGTGTGCTTAGTCCATCTTCTGAAACATTTGAAAAATTAAAGCCATTTATTAAAGAATCATATATATATGCCCAAGAAAAATTTAGAAAGAGAAAATAAACCTAATCATTAATCAAAACTTAACCTTCTCAAGCGTTTGCGTCTTTAAATCAAAAATCAAATATTGGGCTTGAAGAGCTTCGTTTTTTTTCTTTTTGATGAGTGCTTCCTGCGTAAAGGTCAGCATTAAAGAAGCGGCAAAGGCAACCGTTGGGGCGGGCGTACCTATTTTATCTTCTATGTTTGCACTTGTGCCTAGAAATTGAGCGGGGTTTATTGTCGCCTCGCCTGCTATAAAAGGCACTAAACTAATATAGCCACTAAAACCCGCAATCGCTCCCGTTACTACGTTTAGCTTCGCTTTAGTCGCTGCTTGTTGCAGGTGCATACGGTTTTTTAATCCGCCAAGGGCATCAATCACTAAATCAAAGGGTTGAGACTGCATCACCTCATACATGCTGCCTGCATCTAAAAACTGATTTATAACTTTAAAATCAACCGCTTGATTAATCTTTTTAGCATGTTTAAGGGCGGCGTCTGTTTTAGCTTTGTTTAAACCGCCAAGCGTACACAGTAGTTGTCTGTTTAAATTGCTTTCTTCAAACTTGTCGCCATCAACAGCCAAAATACTACCCACGCCAAGCCTCAACAAAAAGTCTAAACAATGCCCGCCTAATCCGCCTAAACCAATTAACAAGACGCTACTCTCTTTTAACAAAAGTTGTTCTTCCAAGCTGATAATGTCTAGGTTGCGTTTATAGCGTTCGGGCAAAATTTTATTTCTTAAAGCGAGCAGTTCTAAGGCTTTTAAGCTTTGTCCCGTGCTTTTAGCTAAGGATTTAAGTTGTTTTAAAGAAATAAAAGAACGTTGATGTTTTTCAAAATTTTTTTGAGCATAAGTCTGCATTTGGTTTATAATAGACATAAAGACTCTTTTGTTTTATTGATTTTTGGTCTGCTTAAAGATATTTTAAACAAAACAATATTATTTAAAAGGCTTTTTTATCGTGATAACTACTTTACGCCAATATTTACCAAGTTTAAAGCAACAAAAGCTCCTTATTCTAGGCGATGTAATGATCGACCAATATCTCAAGGGTGATGCGAGTCGAATTTCTCCCGAAGCCCCTGTTCCGGTTGTGAATATTCAAAGCGAAGAGTCTCGCTTAGGTGGAGCCGGTAACGTAGCCGCCAATATTAAAGCCTTAGGTGGCTCGCCCATCTTATGTGCTGTGAGTGGGGTGGACAGTAGTGCTACTTTGTTAGCTGAATTACTTCAAGCCAAAGGCATAAACAACGAACTTGAACAAAGCGTTGAATGCGTTACCTCTATTAAAACCAGAATTATGGCGAGACATCAACAAGTTTTACGCTTTGATAAAGAAAAAATTGCTCCAGTTCAAGGCGAACTCTTAGAAAACGTCTTAATCAGAGTTAAAAAATGTTTAAACGAAGTCTCGGTAATTATTATTTCTGATTACGGAAAAGGGCTCATTACCGCTTCTTTAATAGAAGAAATAAAGAAATATTGTTTGAGCTTGGCTAAAGCACCTTTGATTTTAGTAGACCCAAAATCGCCTAATTACGCCAACTATCAAGCTGTTGACTTGCTCACTCCCAATAATAAAGAAACCGCCGAAGCGGCGAACTTACCTGCCGGCACAAAAGATGAAATTTTAACTGCGGGTTTTCGATTATTTGATACATTAAAATGTAAACATTTGTTAACGACTCTTGGTTCAGATGGTATGGCATTATTTATTAATAAAAACGAGGTTTGGCACTTACCAACTATGGCAAGGCAAGTGTTTGATGTAACCGGTGCGGGTGATACAGTTATCGCAAGCGTTGGTTTAGGTTTAGCGGCGGGCATGGATTTATTGAC